>NZ_PCZF01000155.1:0-212 GCF_002554115.1 Lactobacillus sp. UMNPBX4 | reverse complement strand
GTAGAACATCACCTTGCCATGGTGGGGGTCGCGGGTTCGAATCCCGTCTTCCGCTTTCATCAACACGCCGGAGTGGCGGAATTGGTAGACGCACGGGACTTAAAATCCCGCGGTTGGTTTCAACCGTATCGGTTCGACTCCGATCCCCGGCATTGATGATGCGCCCTTAGCGCAACTGGATAGAGTGTCTGACTACGAATCAGAAGGTTGAA
>NZ_PCZF01000154.1:0-252 GCF_002554115.1 Lactobacillus sp. UMNPBX4 | reverse complement strand
TTGTCTCGGTTTTTTGCTTGGATTATATTCAGTTTTCAATGTACTAGCTCTTTGATCCTTTCGGATCAATGGAGGCTAACGGGTTCGAACCGATGACCTCCTGCGTGCAAAGCAGGTGCTCTCCCAACTGAGCTAAGCCCCCAAGGTCTTTTCTTTTTTCAGCCAGACATAACTTTAGCGCTTTTTTGCCGTTATGTCAATGGGCCTAAATGGACTTGAACCATCGACCTCACGCTTATCAGGCGTGCGCTC
>NZ_PCZF01000153.1:0-288 GCF_002554115.1 Lactobacillus sp. UMNPBX4 | reverse complement strand
AATCCCATTGATAGAATATCATAGAAATCTATCAACAGGATTTATCATAGAGCCGTAAAAACGCTATTCAATCTGGATAGCGTTTTTTGCTTGAAAAAAAGTATAAAATGACAATGTATAGTAGATTTCTTCAGCTATAACATAGTAAGTTCTCTTGATTTTTACATACAAAAAACCCATTGACAACTCATTAGATAGATAAGTTATCAACGGGAATACCTATATTTTACCTCACTGCTATGAAAAATGTAAGCAAATGTATGACTATGTTTTATTTTCATACATTTT
>NZ_PCZF01000152.1:0-324 GCF_002554115.1 Lactobacillus sp. UMNPBX4 | reverse complement strand
CCCTTCTTTTTTTGTTATCTAATTTCTATTTACACAAGAATTTATACTGAACCAAGAAAAAGTTGATTTTTTTAATGAAAAACACCCGAAAATCCCCGTATTTTAATGCGGGGATGGATAGGGCCAAGCTGACCTAGCAGTCAGCTTTTTTTATTCTAAAAATAGAGACATACGTTCGACTTCCCTGTAAAATATAAATATCTAATCTATGAGGAGGCGAAATCATGAAAAGAATGAGCAGCTTAGCCTATCATTTTGGTATCAAACTACGCTTTTATCCTAGTTCTAAGCAAAAGAAAATCATCAAGCTAAACTATGATGCGC
>NZ_PCZF01000151.1:0-335 GCF_002554115.1 Lactobacillus sp. UMNPBX4 | reverse complement strand
GACTTGGGCTTTTTTAATTATTTATTCAACTTACCGTAAAAAATTATACACTTAGAACCCGCTTAGATTTAGAAGCTGGCTTCTTATCAGTAGCATCCTCTTTAGCTGGGGCTTCCTTAGCGCGACGTTCAATTGCATCTGCGTAATCTTGTACATTACCAATAATTAATTTAGCAACAGCCGGCTTAAAATATTTTCTTCTTCGCACAGTAATACTTGGTTGTTTACGTGTACGCACAAAGTTATAAATTTTAATCTTTAGTTTTTGTTGTAATTCTTTGGCGGATTGTAAAATCAAATTGAACACTTCGTTCAAATATTAAAAAAAGTCCATT
>NZ_PCZF01000150.1:0-355 GCF_002554115.1 Lactobacillus sp. UMNPBX4 | reverse complement strand
ACCCGTGGTCTAGACTTTCACTAGACTAGATGAAATGTCATGCCCGACACACAAGTAAAAAAATAAAGTTGACTATGGCAACTTTATTTTTTACTGTCTTTTTCAATATACAAATCGATTTTACGTAATCCTGTTTTAATACCCCAGTAATAAAATCCAAGTGAAGCTACAGCAATTACAACAAAGTCAAAAGGATATTTAATCCAATTTTGTCCACCAAAGCCATCGCTTCCCACATAAGACATTATTGACATAAAGATCAAATAAACAATCATCCACCAACAACTACGTAATTGTTCTTGTCAACTACCCTAGACTGAAGTCTAGGGCTTAGTGGCTCGTTAGCTTACGCTAA
>NZ_PCZF01000014.1:0-42099 GCF_002554115.1 Lactobacillus sp. UMNPBX4 | reverse complement strand
CTTAGAATCCTACTTTGATTAAATAAATAATTAAAAAATCAATTTACGAGAAAGAACTATTTACACAAAAGATTTGACAGTTTCCGTCCTTCCGCATCTGTATCACTTAACTAATACACTAATATCTATTGCTTAATTTGTCAATATCTAATTCAAAATTTCACTAATGGATTTTATTTATCATGCTTCCCGCCAATATACAAAAAGCCATAAATCGCTGGTCCAATTACAATTGCACCGGCAACAGAAGTAACTAGTACTACGACAAAACGTGGCATTGCAAAAAAGTCTGCACTAAAACCCTTACCAGCCCAGGCTCCGACAAATACTATTGCCCAAGCAATTAGCATTGAAATAAATAATTTTAAAGCTGAAAATTCATTTTTATTTTTCATCATCTTCACCTTTATCTTCATCATCTGGCACATACTTAAGCAAATCACCAGGTTGGCAATCTAATGCCTTACAAATTTTGCTAAGTGTATCAAAACGAACACCATGTGCCTTACCTGTTTTCAAAATAGACAAGTTCGCCGGTGTAATCCCAATTTCTTTAGCTAAATCTTTTGACTTCATCTTTCTTTTTAACAGCATAAAGTCAACAGTTACTTCAATCATCTGTTTTCATCCCCATTAAATAAAAGTATCTGATTCTTGTTGCAGCTTTAAACCAGATTTAAATACTAGATAAATAATATAGATAATTGCTAAAAAGATTAAGGCATTCCAGCTACTTGCTACCCATTCACTAGAAAGCTGGTCTGCTTTAGCAAATTCACCAGTCACGCAAATCAACAAGACATTGACCCAATTTAGTATAGTATAAATACCTACAGTCGCCAGCAACCGCTGCAATAATTGCAGGTTATCTTGTTCAAAATACTTCTCTTGATTTAAATTTACAATCATTTTTTGTAAATAATGAACAATTACAATCATCACAATATCGGCAATTAATGCCACAGCAATCACCATCCATGCTGAAGGACCATTGCTTACTTTAAAAAATGGAGTAATCATCATCTGGCGAATCCAGCCTTGCGTTCCGGGCGTTATGACTGCAGCAACTAAAAAGATCAAATAGAAGATCGCCATCAAAACAAAGTATATTTCGCCAATCCAGGATACGATGTTAAGTAATTTAAAAACTTTATTTTTCATTTATATTCTCCCTTCCTAAATAATCTTGTTAGTGTCATCACGTAAGGCTAAGCCATGCTTAAAGATCAAGTAGACAACATAGACAATCGCAATAAATACCAGATCAGCAATATATGCATTAGGATAAAATGGTGTGCTGTCCATTGGCAAGATAATTGCCCAGGAAATAATTGACAACACTGTATAAACAATTGATCTAATTAACAATTGCTTCAATTCATGCAGGTTAGCCTGATCAAAGTAAACTTCTTGCTTGATATTCTTGATCAAGTGCCGCACATTATGAATGCCAAGATTAAAGAAAATAACAGCTATCAAACCAATAATCATAAAAAATGGTAGTATATGCCAAAATTGGCTACTATACTGGCGTAAACCAGGTTCTTTAGCAATTTCTCTGATTACATCTGGCATTTTAACTAATAAGAATACAAAAGATCCTGCCATGAGTGTACATACAGCAATTGAAAACCACATAAATATTTCAATAATCCAGCTAATTACCGTTATTAGATTCAGGATAAACTTTTTCATAATTCATTCCTCCCTATAGAGTTATCTACCTCTCATTAATTTTATTGTATTACGATAATTATTAGTTGCAAATATATAATTTTATATTGAGGTGCAAAAAAATAGCTATCAAACCATTTTAGGTTAATAGCTATTTTCTTATATTTAATTTCTGTTTTATCTTCTACCAATGCCCGAAAAGGCCAAGCCTAAGGCTGCACCACCAAGTGCTCCTGCTTGATGAGAGACAGGGCGAACACCATTAGCAATCTCATAGTGAAATTCAGTCACACCCTTAGATAACTTGCTTTGCCAGCTTAAAGGATCAAGACCAACACGAATTAAGTTGCAAACATAGTTAGCTGATTCGCCAGTTTCGAGTTGATGCTTAGCATTAAGCAAAACTTTGCGTTCTTCTGGTTTAGTATTTTCGTTTACTAACAAATCAGTAATATTATTCAAAAGCCAAATCTTCAAGTCGTTTTCATCTTCTTGATACATTTTGAGACCTTCTTTGATTTTCATTTGCTCTTATTATAGTCCTAAAAAATCAAAATGAACCTTCAAAATTAATTCTCTAATCAACGAAAAACCTGGCAAAAAATCGTCGCAATTATGCCTTCATAAAGCGCAGCCATTCCCCAGGGGACATGATAATCTTCTTTTACTATTATGTTCCAAACATCTATTAAATCATTCATTCTCTCATATAACCTATTTACAATATTACGATTTACTATATTATAATATTGTAAATTATAGTCCAACAAAATACCGAACCAGCTTCGCACTGATTCGGTATTTTTTACTTATACATATATTTCTTACATGCTTCTTTAGGATCCATCCCGTGACGAATCTTAAGCGCAACCTCAATTGACACGTCAGCAATAATTGATTGCGGATCAATCACGTTATAAGGATGATCTGGTGCCTTTTCTTGAGCTAAAGATAATTCAGTACAACCAAGCAAAATAACGTTGCAGCCATACTTATCATGCATTGTTTTCAAAATCTTGTGATACAAGTCATGATCAACAATGCCTTTTTCTTTAATATCAGAATAAATCAATTCATTGACCATCGGCTGAATCTCAGGACCACCTAATTCTACCGTCCTGCCAACTTTTTGAATTTCATCGGCATATAAATGATCATAAATTGACCCTTCTGTAGCAATTAAGCCAATTTTCTTTTCATCAGGATAATTATCAATAAAATTGTGCACTGCAATCCGCATCATATGCAAGAATGGCTTATCAGTAAGTGCTGCCAAATCATCATAGAAATAATGCGCAGTGTTGCATGGCATTACCAAAAAGTCTGTTCCCAGCTTATCCTGGCCTTCTACATCATCTTTTAAATCATAAAAGAAGTTAGGATTAGAATGATCCTTAATATAAGCAGTTCTATCAGGAACTTGAGCATCATTAACCAAAATATAGTTTAAATAATCTTGGTCTCGCGCAATTTTTACTCGATGGTTAATTAAACGAACATAACTTTCAGTGGCAATGGTTCCCATCCCACCAATAATACTAAAGAAATGTTTCATCTTATCTTCTACTTTCTAAAATGCTCTTTTTGACCTTCTAATTCATTGATTACTTCTTGAGCAACTACGATATCTGATGGATATGGAGTATTTACGCCGCGAATCTTTTGGAATGCATCTGCACCCTTGCCGCAGATTAAGACTACATCATCTGGACCAGCCATAGCAATCGCGTCATGAATAGCTTTCTTACGGTCTAATTCAATTGTAACGTCGCATTTAGAGTGATCAATACCTGAATCTATTTCCTCGGCAATACTCTTAGGGTCTTCGAATCCTGGATCATCAGTAGTCAAAAATGCTTTATCTGCATATGCACTTAAACTTTCACTAAAGCCTGGACGACGAGATACCCCTTTATCACCAGGTGCACCAACGACCACAATAATCTTAGGATTATTAAATTCACTTTGCATGAAGTTCATTAAAGCCATCATCGAAGCTTTATTGTGTGCATAGTCAACTACAACCATTCCGTGGCTCTTAGTTCTTTCAGTTTGCATACGACCCGGAATAGTTACATCACGAATACCCTTAGCACATTGATCATGGTTAAGGCCTGCAAGACCAGCACCGATAATCGCAGCAGTACCGTTTGATTCATTAAAGTCACCAAGCATCTTCAAAGTATAGTCACCGTTGATTGGCAATTTACGTGCCTTATCACTAGAGCAGAATAACTTGAAGCGAGTTTCCTTCATATCTAATTCTTGAGAAGCAAATCTGAAGTCAATTGGTACCTTTAAATCCGGATTTTCGAAATCTTCTCTAGCAAATAAGTAAATGCTATCAGGATTAGTAGTAGTGGTTGCTGCAGCGTAAACCTCATTGAAGTGAGCAGTTTCTGCATTGATAATACACTTGCGTGAATTTACCAATAATTGCAACTTGCAGTGTAAGTAATCTGCAAAATTAGGGTGTTCATTTGGTCCAATATGGTCTGGACTAATATTCAAGAAGAAACCTAAATCATAAGTTAAACCAAAGACACGATTCTTCTTGTATGCTTGACTTGAAACTTCCATTACCAAGTGAGTCATTCCGTTATCAACAGCAGTACGCATGTCACGGAACAAGTCCAAACTTTCTGGGGTAGTCAAACTAGACTTAAAACTATCTTCTGGCTTTGGTCCAACAACGTCATTAACTGATGAAATCAAAGCGGTCTTGCCGCCATTAGCTTGGTCGAGCATTCCCTTTAAAAAGTATGCAGAAGTAGTCTTACCCTTAGTTCCAGTAAATGCTACTACATACAAATCATCTTGTGGAAAACGGAAGAATGCTGCTGAAAGTAATGCCATTGCCTTTGATACGTCACGTACGATCAATGCATGCATCCCTTTACCTTCTGGATAAGGTTGTTCAGCTACGTAGCAGATTGCTCCATTATCTTTAGCCATTGATAAATATGTTGGTCTAAAGCCCGCACCTTTACAGAAGAATAAAGTGTTAGTTTGGATATCACGTGAATCATATGACACGTATTCCATCTTGGTTGCTACAGTATCTTGTACTGCACTTGACTTAAGTAAATGATGCTCTTTTAAAATTAAAATACAGGTATTTAAAGAAATACTCATTTTTTCTCCTCGTTGTATTAAAACATTTCAGTCAAAATTATAACACAGCTAGCCCTTGCTGTTTGCCTTCTTAGGATTAAGTGGTAAACGAATAATAAAACTTGTCCAATTCTTATCCGATTCGCATCTAATAGTTCCGTGATGCAAATCAACCACACCCTTGGTGATAGAAAGTCCCAATCCTGTACCACCAGTTTTTGTATTGCGCGATGTCTCCACGCGGTAAAAACGATCAAATATCTTTTTCAATGATTTCTTCGGAATAGGTTCACCATTATTTTCTACACGTAATTCAACTTCACGTTTATTTACTAGATTAGCCACTAATTTAATCTGCGTAGCGCCAATACCGTATTTAAAGGCATTAGAAATCAAATTATTATAAACTCGCACTAATTTTTCTGCATCAGCCTTAATGATTAAATTTTTGGGCCGAGCTTCAATTTTAATTTCTATGCCCTTTTTCTCAGCTTCTAGTTCAAATCCCGCAGCAACTTGCTCTAACATTGAATAAATATGTAAATTGCTCAAATTCAACTTAGTAGATTTAAGGGTAGTATATTCAAATAAATCATTGGCAAGAGACTTCATCTGCTCAGCCTTAGTATACGCAATGTTAACGTATTTTTGCTGATCTTCTGGTGAGGCAACCCCACTTTTCAACAATCCCAAATAACCAATAATTGAAGTTAACGGCGTTCTGATATCATGCGAAACGTTGGTAATCAATTCATCTTTTGACTGTTCAATTGCACGTTCCTCATTAATTGAATTAACCGTACTATCAACTAAAGAATTAATAGAATCAACCACATGTTGCAAATCTGGACGAACTCGAAAGTTGATTCGATGATCAAAGTGTCCACTTGCAATATAATGCAATTCTGAAATTACGTGGCGTAGCTGCATTTGATGATAGCGTCTAATCAGTCGCCAATATAAAACGACAATATCGCCTATCTCCATCAAAATAATAAACGTATTCTGCCAAGACCAAAGATGATACCCACCAGCAAATGTCATTGTTTTTTTCAAAAAATAAATGCCATTAACTAAGCTCTCATCTTGCAAAATAGCCAGGTGAATCAGAATAATAATTGATAAATTTAACAAAAGCAGAAGGACGATGGTTACCACTCCTTCTGCAAACAACTCACTTTTTTCAGCGCCAGTAAGCTTGACGCGTTCTTTTTTCATTAACTACGCCTCGACTTTATATCCTACGCCCCAAACGGTTTGAATGACATCTTCACCGCCGGTAGCTTTTTGAATCTTATCACGCAAGTGTGAAACGTGAACCATAACAGTTTTAGCTGAAACAATAGATTCTTGTTGCCATACGCGTTCAAAGATTTCATCTGCTGAAAATACCCGGTTAGGATGACTAGCTAAAAGATATAAAATACCAAATTCAAGAGCAGTTAATTGAATTGCTTTGCCATCAATAGTTTTAACTTCGTGTGAATCACGGTTAATAACTAATGGACCTACCTCCAAAACATCTGGTTCATCATCTTTAACTTGTTTTTGACTACGACGAAGAAGTGAACGAACCCTAGCCATTACTTCAAGTGGATTGAATGGCTTAGATACATAATCGTCGGCACCGGTGATTAACCCTTGAATCTTGTCCATGTCGCCAGTCTTAGCTGAAACAATAATAATTGGAATATCTGAATCTTTTCTGACTTCCTTAATTACTTCAATTCCTGACATATTTGGCATCATTATATCCAGTATCATCAAAGCGATATCTGGAGTCGTGGTTAATTTAGTAATTGCTTCTTTGCCGCTATATGCCGCAATTGGTTCATAACCTTCATTTTTCAGATAGATGCTTAATAATTCTACGATTTCCTTGTCATCATCAACAACTAAGATTTTCATAAAGAAAACCCCTCTCTTTATTTTGCTAATTGATTATAGTCTGTATCTTTATCTACTAGTTTAGCAGACCCTATGGTCTATATTTTACTATTTTTCAATAAAAGGCTGAAAGGTAAAGCTATTTTTTAGAAAAATACAAAAAATAGAGCAACTTGTGCTCTATTTTACTTCTATTCAATTTCTTTTTTACCAGTGTAAAGCTCGTAGTAGTAACCCTTTTGCTTCAATAGCTCTTCGTGGTTACCGGATTCAATGATATGACCATGATCAAGTACCAAGATCAAATCAGAGTTTACGATAGTTGACAAACGGTGGGCGATAACAAAACTAGTTCGTCCAGCAAGCAAGTTGTCCATACCTGCTTGAACCATCTTTTCGGTCTTAGTATCAATACTTGAGGTTGCTTCATCCAAGATCATTACAGGTTCGTCAGCAATCATCGCTCTCGCAATACTGAGCAGCTGCATTTGCCCTTGTGATAAATCTCCACCGTCTCCATCAATCACAGTATCATAGCCATGATCAAGATCGTGAATAAATTCATCGGCATGTGACAATTTAGCTGCTTGGTAAACATCATCATCACTAGCTTCAGGATTACCAAAGCGGATGTTATCCATGATAGTGCCAGTAAACAAGTGTGTTTCCTGCAAAACAATTGAAAGTGATCTACGCAAATCATCCTTCTTGATTTGTTTAATCGGGATACCATCATACGTAATTTTACCTGAATCAATATCATAGAATCGGTTCAACATATTTGAAATGGTAGTCTTCCCAGCACCAGTTTCACCAACCAAGGCAACTTTCATCCCTGGCTTGGCATTGATTGAAATATCATGCAAAATTTGGTGTTCTGGAACATAGCTAAAATTAACATGATCAAAAATGATGTGTCCGCGAACCGGTACTTTCTTAACAGAACCATCTTTTTCAGGAACATTCCAATTCCACATACTGCCGACTTCAGCACCTCGTGAAATTGTAACATCACCATTGTCAGTTTCAGAAGCTTTATCTTCCAAATTAAAGATTCTTTCGGCACCAGCTAAAGCTATCACAATTGAGTTCAACTGTTGTGAAATCTGGGCAATTGGCATACTAAACTGCTTTGATAATTGCAAGAATGAACCAATAGCACCAAGAGATAATGGAGCCCAGCCGTTAATAGCCACAGCACCACCAACAAAGGCAATTAAAACATAGAGCAAGTTACCCATGTTACCCATAATTGGGAAAAGGATAGTGGCATAGGTGTTGGCCTTACCTGAAGCTTGACGCAATTCTTCGTTATACTTATCAAAACCTGTTTTAGATTCTGGTTCATGACTGAAGACCTTAATAACCTTTAACCCATTAAGCATTTCTTCGTTATAACCATTGATTTGTCCCAACTTCTTCTGTTGAACTTGGAAGTAGTGACTTGATCTTAAAGTCAAGAAACGCACGATACCAAATGACATGGCAAAGATAATGAATGAAAATACAGTAAGTTGCCAGCTAAGTGAGAACATCGCTACTACAACGAAGATCAAACTTAAAGCTGAGTTAGTAAATTGTGGAATGGACTGTGAAATCATCTGCATCAAGGTATCGATATCGTTAGTATAACGACTCATGATATCGCCAAATTCATTTTGATCAAAGTATGAAATTGGCAAGCTTTCCATGTGGGTGAACATTTCGTTACGAACACGGAATTGTACCTTTTGAGCTAACACACCCATTAACATGTTGAACAAATAGTTAGACAAAAATCCAATGGCATAAATACCAAACATTACCGCAATAGCAGTTGCAAGTGGACCATAATTTGGCACCTTTTCCTTAGTTAGCGGAATAATGTAATCATTGATTAATCGTTCAATAAATAATGAACCGATAACATTACTTGCCGCTGCTAAAACGATGGTAATCATGGAAATGATGAGCATCCATGGACTTGTACTGTTTACTAATTTAAGCAAACGCATCAAAATCTTAATTCGATTGTCCTTAGTTTGATTTTTATTATCTACTGCTTGATCCATAACGCTCACCTACTTTCCTTGTTCTTCTTGGAACTTAGCAATTGAACTATAAAGCTCATTAGTCTTCATCAATTCTTCATGCGTTCCAATATCTTGAATTTTACCGTGATCCATCACGATGATGCGGTCAGCATCCTTAATTGAAACAATTCTTTGTGAAATGATGATCTTCGTTGTATCTGGCATGTCTTTAGCCAAAGAAGTTCTAATTTCACGTTCAGTACTGGTATCAACAGCTGAAGTTGAATCATCCAAAATTAAAATCTTAGGATTCTTAAGCAAGGCTCTCGCAATAGTAATTCTCTGCTTTTGACCACCAGAGACGTTATTACCACCTTGTTCGATCATGGTATCGTAACCATCCGGCATTTCACGAATAAAGCCATCAGCATGCGCAATCTTAGCTGCAGCTACAACTTGTTCATCGGTTGCATTTTCGTTACCCCATTTGAGGTTATCTTTTACTGTACCAGTGAACAAAACGTTGTTTTGCAAAACCATCGCAACGTTATCACGCAACGTCTTTAAGTCATATGACTTAACGTTATGACCCGCTACACGAACGGCACCTGCCGTTACATCATATAAACGCGGAATCATTGAAACCAAAGTTGACTTAGAAGAACCAGTTTCACCGATAATTCCTAGAGTTTCACCCGATTTGATATGCAAATTGATATCATGTAACGCATCAGTCTTGTCAGCTAGTTCATATTTAAAACTTACATGATCAAAAATAATTTCACCATTAGTTAAACGCTTAAGTGGCTTTTTAGGATTTTCAATAGTTGGCTTTTCAGTAATGACGGCAGCAATACGACGACCACTGGCACCTGAAACAACTAATTGCGTAGTAATCATAGCTAAAATATTCAAACTGAACAAAACGGAGTTTGAATAAGTAAACATTGAGATAAGTTGACCAGTTTGCAAACTGCCACCAACAACTTCTTTAGCACCAAACCAGCAGATAGCCAAAGTTGAAATGTTCAAAACAGCCGCTACAACTAACGCATTTAAAGACATAATCTTTTGTGCGGTAGCGAATAACTTATAGATAAAGCCTGATGACTTCTCAAATTGTTTAATCTGATCTTTTTCTTGAACGTAAGTCTTTACTTCGCGAATACCCCGAACATTTTCACGAACGACTTGGTTCATACGGTCATATCCTCTAAAAATTTTAGGGAAATATGGATATGCTGCTTTAATAATTAATCCTAATAGAATCGCAAAAATTGGGCCTATAACTAAGAAAATCAAAGATAATCTTGGACTAATTATGATAGACATCACAATTGAAACGATGAACATCATTGGCGCTCTAACCGCAATTCTGATAATCATCTGATATGCCATTTGTACGTTATTAACATCAGTAGTCAAACGCGTAACCAAACTGGCACTTGAGAAACGATCAATATTTTCAAAAGAATAGTCCTGCATATGGTAGAACATATCTTTACGTAAATTAGATGCAAAACCCGCTGCAGCATGTGCGGAAACATAACTCGCACTCGCACCTAATATCAGTGAAACTATAGTTATTATCAGTAATAACAACCCCATTTTACTGATATAGGGCATATTCCCCTTCATAATTCCATTATCAATCAAAATTCCGACCAAATATGGAATCAGCATTTCGATAATTACTTCACCAATAACGAATAATGGTGAGAGCAATGACAATTTTTTGTATTGTCTAATCGATTTGCTTAGTGTTTTGACCATATAGACCCACCTTTCCATGCACTTCATAAATAAAAAGATAAATAGGCTATTACCTATTTATCTTTTTTGACGTTATTAAATTAAGTATGTACTTTTTTAAAAAAAGAAGCAAATTATTTGCGTTGCATATTTGGTGCAAACGGTGAACCAGTGATCTTGTAATATCTTCTGAATAAGTAACGAGCACCAAATGCAACTGCCGCAATAATAATATCTACTTCACCTGGCAATACTGGGTTAATAGGTCTTAAGCCTGGAAGAGATAGTAACCAAATCCAGACGAATAATACGACAACAACGCCTATCATCCCTAAAATGATTTTAGCCCATGATTGGCGCTTACCATTTTTAGGCATTATCCAGTCATTATATTTCACCATACCGATGCCCATTACGATACCAACACTGGCTAAGGTTAAAATACCCATTTGTGAATTCTTAGGTTGTTTAGTTTCAAATAAAGCAACGACTCCAAACAAACCAACAAAAATTGCAAGATACATTAATGCACCATCAATAGCTAATTGCCAAAATGGAGTTGCAACGGGCTTCTTATCCGGATGAAGCATTTGCTCTGCCTTAATCTTTGGCGAAGCTAAGTATAAACCATTAGCTGGTTGTCCATGACGTTGTGCCACTACAATTTCACCTAATAGTTTATCAGTCATCTCTACTGCTTCGGCACGGGAAATTGAACCTTGCAATTGCAATTCTTTTTCCAAACGAAAAACGTAATCTTGATTTTTATTACTTAACTTATTACGTAATTCCTTTGGATCCATTTGTTTAATTTTTTCATCTTGATTGTCAGCTTCAGTTTGACGCTTTAACTTTGCTTGTTTTTCGCTATCAATATTTGAAGCTGTTTGTTCTTTTTTTGTCTCTTCAGCCATTCTTCCTCCTAGACATTAAATCTAAATTCGATAATGTCACCATCTTGAACTTCGTAGTCCTTACCTTCAAGACGCAACTTACCAGCTTCCTTAACCTTTTGCATAGTTTCAAGCTTGTCTAAATCATCGAAGGAAACAACTTCTGCACGAATGAAGCCACGTTCAAAGTCTGAGTGAATAACACCAGCAACTTGTGGAGCCTTCATACCCTTGTGGAAAGTCCATGCACGAGTTTCAGGACCACCAGCAGTAAAGAAGGTTCTAAGACCTAAGATGTGGTAAGCGGCACGAATCAAACGGTCCAAACCAGATTCTTCAACGCCTTCCATTTCAAGGAATTCCTTCTTTTCATCGTCAGCCATGCCAGCGATTTCTTCTTCAGTTGCAGCAGAAATACCCAAGCATTCAGCACCTTCGCTTTCAGCGTGCTTCTTAACGATTTGGTAGTACTTGTCGCTTTCTGGATCAGCCATTGAATCTTCAGCAATGTTAGCAACATAAATAACTGGCTTAGAAGTCAAAAGGAATAAGCCCTTAACAATCTTTTGTTCATCTTTATTAAAGTCGATTGAACGAGCAGCATTACCTTCTTCAAGAACTGGTTGCAATTTGTTAAGTACAGCCATTTCTGCCTTAGCTTCCTTGTCACCTTGTTGAGCAACCTTCTTTACCTTGTTAATGCGACGGTTAACAGCATCAAGGTCAGCAATTGCAAGTTCCAAATTAATAGTATTAATGTCTTCTTCTGGATCAACCTTACCTGTAACTGAAGTAATGTTGTCATCATCAAAAGCACGAACTACGTGAACAATGGCATCAGTTTGGCGAATGTTTTCGAGGAATTTGTTACCAAGACCTTCACCCTTTGAAGCACCTTTTACCAAACCAGCAATATCAGTAAATTCAAAAGTAGTGTGCACAATCTTCTTAGCAGGAATTAATTCTTGGATTCTTGCTAAACGCTTGTCAGGAACTTCAACCATCCCGACATTTGGTTCAATGGTGGCAAATGGGTAGTTAGCCATTTCTGCACCAGCCTTAGTAATCGCATTAAACAAAGTTGACTTACCAACGTTTGGCAAACCAACGATACCAGCAGTTAATGACATTTGTTGTCCTCTTTTTCTAAAAAACTATTTTAATATTTTATCTTACTTGTCTATTTTATCTAAAATTAGGGCGAGCGATACGATCTTTTGGCACATATTGCTCTTTTTTTGCATTAACCGGATCATTAGCTTTAGTTAAAACCTTTTTCATCTTCCGATTAAATTCGCTACGCGGCATCATAACCATATGGCCGCATCCCATACACTTCAGCTTAATATCAGCACCCATACGCAAAATTTCCCAGTCGTTGACTTGGCATGCGTGAGACTTTTTCATTTGAACTGTATCAGCTAAATTATAAGTGATTTCTTTAGTCATCTAAATCAACACCTAACAAATCAAGAATTCTATTCAACTCTTCGGCAGAAGTGAAATCAATTGATAGGTGACCTTTACCCTTTTTAGTCTCTGAAATATTAACGCTTGCGCCAAATTTATTAGACAATTGGTTTTCGCTTGCTCTAATAAAGGCTGACTTTTTAATAGCCTTCTTTTGGGGCTTTTTGGCATTCATTTCATTGACCAAGGCTTCAACCTTACGAACAGGTATCCCTTCTTGGGCCACCTTTTTGGCTAAACTATCAATTTTATCTTTGTCTTTTAAAGCTAAAAGAGTTCTAGCTTGACCCATTGATAATTCGCCATGTTGCAATAAACGCTTAGTTTTGCTTGGCAAAGTCAATAAACGTAAATAATTGGCAATGTATGGACGAGACTTGCCCATTCTCTTAGAAACTTCTTCCTGAGTTAAACCCAGATTCTTTTGTAGCATTTCATAAGCTTGTGCTTCTTCAAGTGGGGTCAAATCTTCACGTTGCAAGTTTTCTAAGACGGCTACTTCCATCATTTGACTTTCGTCAAACTTGCGAACGATTGCAGGAATGGTCTTTTTCTTAGCTAATTTTGATGCACGATAGCGCCGTTCACCTGCAATAATCTCATAACCATTAACAGACTTGCGGACGATAATAGGCTGAAAAACGCCATTTTCCTTAATAGAATCAGATAATTCTTTCAGGCTCTTGTCATCAAATCGCTTTCTAGGCTGATATGGATTAGAGCGAATCTCACTTAAATTGAGTTCTTGAACTTCTTCAGTTTCCTCAATTTGTGGTTCATCATCAAATAAAGCTTCGATACCACGACCTAATCCGCCTTTTTTTCTATTTTCTTTACTTCTGGAGTCTCTTACCATGAGCTTTTAACACCTCTTTTGCTAAATCATCATATACCTTAGCACCACGAGATCTTGGAGCATATTCGGTAATCGGCTGACCATAACTTGGTGCTTCTGCCAATTTAGTGATTCTTGGAATAATTGTTTTATAAACTTTTTTACTAAAGTATGATTGAACTTCCTTAACTACTTCTGCACCTAAATTGGTTCTAGCATCTAACATAGTTAAAAGGACGCCTTCAACACCTAAGTCCTTGTTAAAGTGCTTTTGTACTAAACGAATAGTATTCAAAAGCTGACTTAAACCTTCCATAGCATAATATTCACTTTGAACTGGAATCAAAATTGAGTCAGACGCAGTAAAAGCATTAATTGAAAGTTGACCTAATGAAGGAGGACAATCAATAAAAATAAAATCATATTGATCACTAATTGCATCTAAAGCCGACTTCAATCTTGTTTCACGTGCCATCATGCTAATTAATTCAGTTTCAGCACCTGATAAATTGATTGTTGCTGGAACCATGTCTAACTTAGCTATTGATGTATGATGAATTGTATCTTGGATTGGAATTTCGTCAATCAAAACATTGTAAATGTCCTGGTCAATCTCTGATTTTTCAATTCCTAAACCAGAGGTGGCATTTCCTTGTGGGTCAATATCCACAATTAAAACACGGTAACCACGGTCGGCAATTGAGGCTGCTAAATTGATAGTAGTAGTGGTCTTACCCACGCCACCTTTTTGGTTAGCAACCGAAATTACATTTACCATATTTTCCATCCTTTCTACTTTCTCTTTAATTCAATGGTGATTTTGTAATCATCTGGATTTTTATCTTCTTTAATTTTAACTTTAATTCCTGAATCTTTAGCCAACTTAACAGCCTTCTTAATGGTATTAATTTGAACTTTAAGGTCCTTTGGAATGCGGTTAACAACACGCTTTTGTTCTGCTTTTTCCTTTTTCTTAGGTTGAGGATTAAAGTAAGCATCCACATCTTTAGCAATTTCTTCAGTTTGCTTTACATTCAAGCCTTTAGCTTCAATCTCAGCTAAAACTCGCTTTTGATCAGCATCATCAAGATTTAAAAGAGCACGGCCATGACGAGCAGTAATTTTTCCTTCAACCAAAGCAGTTTGCACGTCATCATCTAACTTAAGTAAACGCAACTTGTTTGCGACATATGATTGAGACTTACCCATATCTTTAGCCAAAGCAGTTTGAGTTAAATCATTTAATTTCATCAAATTAGTATAGGCTTTAGCTTCATCAATAGGATTCAAGTCTTCACGTTGCAAATTTTCAATTAAAGCAAGAGAAGCTGCTTGATCATCATTCATGTTTTTGACAATGGCAGGAATAGTCTCCCAGCCTAAACTCTTAGCAGCACGATAGCGACGTTCACCTGCAATAATCTCATAGTGATCATCACCATCTTCACGTACTACAATCGGTTGAAGCAATCCATCTTGATCAAGAGTATCCGCCAATTCCTTAATTGAATCATCAGAAAATTGACGTCGTGGTTGATATTGATTAGGAACAATCTTATCTAACTCAAGATCTTGAATTTGCTTATTCTTGGGGATTTCTTCATCATGATGCATAAAAGAAAATAATGACATTTTTCATCCTCCTATTAACATATTGGTTTACGCCGCGGCGTCCCCGCTTGACGAGGGTATTTCTTTGGCGTTTCTTTAACTTTTTTAACCAAAACCAAAGTTCTTTCTTCTGTAGTTCCTGGCAAAGTTAACTCTTCATCTTTAATTAATTTACCTCCGAGAACTGCAAGTGCCTTTTGTCCTTCATCCAGTTCATCTTCAGCTTTTGGTCCTTTAAGAGCTACAAAATAACCATCGTTTTTAACCAATGGTAGACAATATTCGCTTAAAACACTCATCTTGGCTACAGCCCGTGCAGTAACAATATCAAACTTTTCGCGATAAAGCTTATTTTGACCAACATCTTCAGCACGGCCATGAACTAACTCCACATTATCCAAATCTAATTTAGCAATCAAATCTTTCAAAAAAGTCAGCCTTTTAGCCAGCGAATCAACAATCGTTACTTTAAGAGATGGCTTTAAAATCTTTAATGGGATCGAAGGAAATCCGGCCCCAGCTCCGACATCACAAAGAGTAGCACCATCTTTAAAAACATCGCCAAAAACAAAGAGTGGCGTAACACTATCATAAAAATGTTTGAGATAAACTTCATTTTCTTCCGTAATTCGAGTCAAGTTAACATGTTCATTGACTTCAATTAAGAATTTAAAATAAAGTTTAAATTGCTCTTTTTGTTTATCAGTTAATACAAAATTATGTTTTGATAATTCTAAAATAAATTTTTCAGGATTCATTTTTCACCCGTGAAACCTTGTTTCACACTTCTAAATTTAACGCTAATTATACTTATTAGTAAAGAGAAATCGTCCTTACAATTATCAACTATTTCATTGCAATCGTCAAAGTTTTGTCGCATGCAAAATAGGGTATAATATTCCGCAAAGGAGAAATAAAAATGGTTGTTACTTTAATTGTTTTGGCTTACTTAGCTTATAAAGCCTATACAGGCTATAAAACCGGTTTTACCAGATATATTATTGGTTTAATTTGTTCCGCTATTGTCTTTATGGTCGCAATTTTTATGCAAAATCCGTTTGGCAATTGGCTTTACACCCAAGTTACAGGAGAAATGATTCGAAGCAATTCAACAACTAATGTTGAATTAATGATTGCACGTTTTGCTGCATTCTTCATTATCTTCTTCGTTGGTAAGATGATCATGAAAATATTTAAGGGCTGGATTCCTGCTAAAAATCCACATGCCACTAATCTTGGCAGCCTTTTAGACAATGTCTTAGGAGCTTTGGCATCCCTAGTAGCCAGTTACTTCGTAGTCTACGTTGTCTTGTCCATGTTCAATGCATTGCAAAATCCATGGTTCATGCAACAAACAATAGATTCTAGCTTCTTACGCTTCATTATCTACAGTACACCTGGACTTTCTAACGGCGTCTTCAACAGTATCTTCAACATCGGTAAGACCGTTGGTTAAACAAAATAGGACTAAACAAACAATTTGCTTAGTCCTATTTTTTATTGATTAAAATTATCATATTCAACATGTTCATCATTATAAACAAAAATTGCCCCAACACGGTCAGGATCACCATGCCAGCCTTTTAGCGGATGACCTGCAAAGAATAATCTCTTGCATTCAATTTCTGCTTCCACGGATGTTTTGGTAAAAGTAGTTACGCCTGCCAAATCCGTTTTTACAGGATAACCAGTTCTAGGATCGATTAAATGATGATACTTATGTCCATTAACTACTAAGTAACGCTCATACGTACCACTAGTCACAGCTGAACATTCTCCTACCATTACAGAGGTAATATTGTCGCCGCGAGGCTCTTTAGGATCTTGAATCCCAATCACCCATTTACCATTGTCTCGCTTAGGTGAATCGCCTACCAGAAGGATATTACCACCTAAATTAATAATCCCTGCTTCAACACCATATGCTAGCCATAAATCACGAATGCGGTCGGCGATCCAGCCCTTGGCAATACCACCAAGATCCAGTTCCATCCCCTTCATTTGAAGAAAAACAGTTTGATCTTGATCATTTAATTCCACCTTAAAAGGATTCGTCAGTAACATCTTATCTTTGATTTCTTCATCTTTTGGAACATGGGCACCTTTAAAACCAATGTGCCACAATTTTACTACTGGTCCAATTAAGGCATTAAAGCCAAAATTCTCTCTGCTTTTTTCTACGGCTAACTTCACTAGGCTGTAGACTGCACTTGAAACTTGAACAGGATGCTCACCTGAGGCATGGTTAATATCCATTACTTCAGATTGATCACGATTAACAGTAAAAATATCTTCATAATGATCAATTAAATCAAAAGATTTTTTCAACAGGCTTCGATCCTGTGTCCCAAATATTTGCAAAGTAATCGATGTACCTAAAGCATGGTGATGCCCTACTACTTGTTCTAATGCTAAATCTTTAATCATTTTAATTCCTAGTTTTCTAAATACAATTCACGTAATCTATCACGCAATTCCGACGTTACGCCAATTTTTTCTTTAAGATAATTATCGATACTACCGAAGTCTTTTTCAATTGCAATTAATGCAGTATCTAAAAATGCATCGGATACGGAACCTAAAATACGCATATTAGCACGGAAGCATAAATTTTCTCCTTCTTCTTGCATCTTTTTATCCCGTAAAGCACGATAGTCATTTAGCATATAATTTGAATATAAATAATCCTGCCTAATAGTTTCCATATCAACACCCAATAGGTAAAGAACAACTACGGTAACAATACCTGTTCTATCTTTACCTTCAGAGCAATGATACAACACTGCACCATCTTCAGTATTGGCTAAAACTTCTAAAATTTTATGAATACTATTTTGAGCGTGTTCTTTTAATACATGTGAACGATAGCGATCACACATCATTTTAAAGCCAGCATATTGGTCATGACGATAAATTTCAAATGTCTTAGCAAGGTCTTTTTTGCCTCCTTGCGTATTATCATCAGTCGAAATAGATAAATCAATGTGTTCTACGCCCGGAATTTTACTATCAGGCATCTTATGACACTCTAATGGCGAACGTAAATCAATGATTTTGGTCAAACCATAATCAAGCAAGAATTGCTGATCATGCAGCGTTATATTACTGATCTTCCCCGTTCTCAGTAAACGATGCATTTTTACTCTACGTCCATGATCACCAATATAGCCGCCCAAATCACGCGGATTACGAACTTGCTCTAGTGACAAAACAACTGGATTCACCATTTAATTCACCCCATTACATTTTTTGAGAAAAAACCGGATAGTTTTCTATCCGGTAATTTTACTATTGAGTTAGATAACTGGCAAAATTATTTATTTGCTTGTTCTACAAACTTAATGAAATTGTCCATCATTACATCTAATTGCTTGATGTAATCTTCATTTGAAAGATCACCAGTAGTTTTATCGAAGTTTCTTGCAGCGCCACCAATTAAGATTTCATTGCCTGGTAATACGTTGGCACTCATATCAGGTGAAAGCAAAATTTCTCGTGCATCTTCTTGAGCACGACTTGAACCTTGAATGCCGTATGATGTACCAACAACTGCTGCTGGCTTCATCTTCATTACGTCAGGGCCAGCATGTGAGCCAAGCCATTCAAGTGCACTCTTAAGAGCTGCAGGAATAGCATGATCATATTCAGGTGTTGTCAAGATTACGCCATCTGCATTCTTAATATCTTCAATCCAATTCTTGGTAGCTTCATCAGGTTCATCCGTTCTAGAGAAAGGCTTAATTTGATCAATTTCTTTAACTTCAAAATCAGCCTTATCTGCATAACGCTTAGCAATAAATTTTGCTAAAAAACGATTATATGAAAATGGAGCATTTGTACCAACGACTACTAATAATTTCATTTAAATAAGCCCCCTACTTAGTAAGTTGTGCATACCAATCATCTACTTCATCAAAGAAGTGATTCAAAAACTTAAGCGTACCTGGTTCGGTTAAATTGCCCTCTTCGTCAAATTGTTGTGGTGCAATTCCCATCATAAATTCATCGCCGTTAAATACGTGAGCACTAAAACCAGGAGCAGCCAAAATACTCTTTAAACGAGTTTGAGAACGAGCACCACCTTGAGGCATTGGTGAAGTTGAAACAATCACAACTGGCTTGTCATGGAAAGGATGAACTGAACTAGAAAGCCATTCAAGTGCACTCTTTAAAGCACTTGTAACTGAGTGTTGTTGCTCAGGAGAACCGATTAAGATCATGTCAGCCTCTCCTACTTTTTCGCCTAAATCTAAAATTTCTTTAGGAGCTTCAACACCTTCTTTAAACATTGGTAAGCCCTTAACAGTTGCAAAGTCGAAGTCGTATTTATAATCTAAATTTTTGATAATAACTTTGAGTAATTTTTCGTTAAATGAGTTATCTGCATTTGAACCAGATAAAGCGAGTACCTTCATAAAAACCACCTTTCGAAAATTCCTTTACTATATATAATTATAACTTAATGGCCACAAAAATAGCTGAATTTTAACAGCAAAAAAAGACACTCCACAATTGTGAAGCGTCTTTTTTCATTAAAAAGCACAGATGATTGATGAAATATTATGCTAAGTTATCCTTCAGAGATGCTTCGTCATCTGCAGCAAACATAGGATTTTCCTCAGTTTCGCTAAGACGATCGTTAAGCATTGCATCATGGATTTGAGCATTCAAAACATTAATAATTTGATTTTGGTTGAAACTTGCAATTTCGTTAACAACTAATGCAGCCATACCGGTAGTTGAAATCCAGTTAGCAATTACAATGTCATTAATCTTGTCTTTATCATATCCAGTATCAGGATATTGTTCATTAAACTTTTCAATTCCAAGATCCATCAAAGTATCAGCAATAATCTTGCTACCGAATTTACCATCAACAAACATTGCACGGAACAAGTTAACATGCTTTTGTGCAAAATCAATGTATGATAAATCCAAGTCGATTAAAGGCTCACCAGTAAACTTTTGTTGTAAAGTGTGAGTTCTTAAATCTGAAGAAATTTTCTTCAATACTTGATTACGAAGATCTCCCATATTATCGAATTCTAGATATAAAGGTTGGGTTGAAAAATGTCCTGCCTTAGCAATACTACGAGCAGTTAATCCTTCAATTCCACCTTTAATAGCCATCTTATAAGCGGTATCTAAAATCTTATCTTTGCTTATTTCTTTTTTTCTTGCCATTTTAATACACCTCAATCATTTGTTAAACATGTGCTTTTCAATACGCTTGTTATTTTTATCTTCATGTACATCATATATCCAATAAATAACAAATGCAAGCCTAAGCAATACATTTTTGTCATTTTTATAATCGCTTGAATAGCGATGATCCGTTGTCTCCAGTAAATTGATCATAATGTGATGACACCATTTCAATAACTGCTTGCTTATCTAATCCTTGTGCAGCACAAAATGAAAAGAAAGCTGCAGAAAGAATATAGCCCCGCTCACGATCGTCAGTCAGATTATCTGAAAATTTCATATTAATAGTATGATCTGCATAATCTGTCGTTAGCTCGATTGATTTATCTTCTGGTCCTTCGCTCATGTTAAGATCTCCTTTTTTTACATATTTTTAATATAATATAAAAATTAATACAATTACATTATAATTATGTTACAAATGCGATTTAGAAAGCGTGATTTTTTATGAATAATGTAATCGGACGTTCATCGTGTACTTCTATTCTTATTGGTAAGAAGGCTTCTCTCACAGGAAGCGTAATTATTGGTCGTAATGAAGATGCTAAAACCGCTTGGCCCAAACATCTTGCATTTAATCCGCATCAAGATAATGTAAAAAATAACCATTTCAAATCAAAAGATAACAAATTTGAAATGGATTTACCTGAAACTATTTTTTCATATTCTTCAACACCAGAATGGACAGACAAGTATGGCGTCTTTGAAGAAGATGGTATCAATGAACATCATGTAGCAATGAGTGCTACTGAAAGTGCATATGCCAATGAACGAGTATTAGCAGTTGATCCTTTTGATACAGAAAAAGGTATTTTAGAAGAAGCCATGGTAACCGTTGTTTTGCCATACGTTAAAACAGCCCGCGAAGGCGTACAACGTTTAGGTGAAATCGTCGAAAAGCATGGTGCTGCTGAAGCAGACGGTATTTTATTCAGTGACCCAGATGAAGCATGGTATATGGAAATCGGTTCAGGCCATCACTGGGTTGCTCAAAGAATTCCTGACGACTCTTACGCAGTAGTTGCTAACCAATTGGCAATCCAAGCTGTCGTCTTCGATGGTAATGATTTTATGTATTCAAAAGATCTAAAAGACTTTGTTTACCAAAATCAATTATGGCCTAAAGATGCCGTCTTTAACTGGCGTGAAATCTTTGGCACACATGACGATAGCGACTTGCATTACAACACACCTCGTGTCTGGATTGGGCAAAAATTATTAACTCCATCTGTCGAGCAAGAACCACAAGATTTTGACTTGCCATTTATTAGAAAACCGGACAAGCCAATTTCTATTCAAGACGCACAAGCCGTATTGAGCAATCATTACCAAAATACGCCTTATGATTTAACTAATCCTAAGAACAAGAATAATGCGACATTTAGACCTATTTCTGTTGCTACTACCCAAGAGTCTCACTTATTAGAATTAAACGGTGAAAACATGATTCATTGGTTAGCAATGGGTATAGCTGCACAAAGCGTTTATGTTCCATTTTACCCACAAGGAACTAAGGTCCCTACTATGTATAAATATGGCAAGGAAACTTACAGCACTAACTCTGCTTACTGGGTATTTAAACTGGCAAGCACCTTAGCTGACCGCGATTGGAATAAATATGGAACAGACTTAAGCAATGCCCAAGACGAAGCTAGAGAAAAGACTACCCGTCTGCGTTACGAATATGATCAAAAATTAGCTAAAGAAAGTGATCCAGCTAAGAGAATTGACCTTGTTAATGAAGCTAACGAAAAGATGGCTAAAACTGCTACGGATATTTTCAAAGAATTGTCTGCTAAATTAATCACCAAGCAAACTGGCGATTCACCTCTTCGCTTCAAGATGGATCCTAACTTATAGTTCATAACAAAAATACCTAGTTCAAAATTTTGAACTAGGTATTTTTTACTTCTTTTGACTCATCTTACCATCCATCATTTCATAAATATGATCCGCATATTTTTCAAGACGAGGGTCGTGCGTCACAATTAAAATTGCTTTTTCACGTTCTTTAGCCAGCTTCTTAAATAACTTACCAACTTCTTCTACATTTTGCGTATCTAAAGATGCCGTTGGTTCATCTGCTAGCAAAATCGCTGGGTTAGCATAAAGCGCCCGCGCAATTGCCACACGCTGCTGCTGACCACCTGACAATTCATTAGGATATTTTTTAACTAATTTAGTAATACCCAAATCCTCAAGCAATTTATCCAAATCTTCTTTAGACAAATTATCTCCCTTTTTAACTTTATCGACCAAAACAAATTGATCATGAACAGTTAAATACGGAACCAAATTATAGGCTTGTAAAATAAAACCTATTTCATTTAAACGCAAACTATTTCTTTTTTTATCAGAGAACTTGCTAATATCTTCTCCGTTAACGATAACTTGGCCTGAAGTTGGCTTCTGCAGTGAACCGGCAATAGTTAAAAACGTACTCTTACCGGCACCGGAAGGTCCCATAATCAAAACCAATTCGCTCTTATCAGCTTCAAAATTAATATCTTTTAAAGCTTCAACTTGCGCATCGCCTTTACCATAAATCTTTTCTACATCTTTTAACTCAATTACTGCCATTTTATTCACCAATTGCCTTTGCAGGATCAACCTTTAAAATTGATCTAATCGGAATCAAACTACCAATAATACCCATTACAAGCATCCCTAGCGTACCAGCAATCATAATAGTTGTGGTAAAGCTCATAGGCACCGCAGCGGGTAAAACAGCGGCTGTGACCCACATCAATATTAAGGCGATAATCACTCCCACAACGACCAAAATAATTGATTGACTAACTGTTGCACCAACTAGTGTCTTGCTTGGAATTCCCTGTGCTCTCATTACAGCCAAATTATGCATTTTTTGCATCGTCAAAATGTATAGGAAAACTGCAATGATAATTAGAGAAATGACAAATAAGAATCCAATCATTAACCCAAAGGTCATATTTTGTGCAGTATAACCTGGCAATTTATTAATAAATGTGGCAATCGGATATGTTTTTGCATCTTTATAGTTGTATTTATAATTAGCATTTTTGGAAACAATCGCTGCAGCAGCTACATTTGGTGCAACCATCCGCAGTTTTCTCCATGTAGCAAAAGAGCCATAGATAATTGGGGCAATGTTGATCTTGGCATTATTAACGAAGCCCACAATCTTATACTTTCTAGCTGAACCATTCAAACTAATCTTATCGCCTAAACGATAGCCTTTATCCCTTAAGCTTGAATCTACGGTAATTTCTGTTTTACCTTTTCCTCGTTTACCAGCTACTAAGTCCTGGTCTTTGTAAATAAATTGGTCTTTCTTAATCCCTAAAAATTGCGCAGAAACAGATGGCCGATTTTTAGATTTAACTACTACCGCCACTTGACCAATATATGCTTCATTTTTACCAATATCATCGTCTTTTAAATCTTTTTTAGTCAAAATAGATTGACCCAAACTAATATTGGAATTTTTATTTAAAACAATTTTCTTAGCATTCCAACTATCGATTGCCTGTGTATTTTCACTCGCTAATCCCACGGCTAATGAAGACAACATAAAAATCAAATAACTGATTAAAAAGATCATTAAAATGATTAAGCCATAGCGCAACTTTTCATGTTTAATTTCTTTTAGTGCTAAAAACAATTATTTCATCCCCTTTGCAATCATGTATAAACTCTTCTTGTAACGAGCAAGGTTCTTCTCTTGATTTTCTGGGTCTGACAAGCAAAGATTGATTACTTCATGACTTAAAACCATTGCACTCCATAATTGTGGACTCATATTTAATAATTGTCTTGAATAAATCTTGAAGTTATCCGGAATTAAATATTCATTTTGCGACATGTGCAACTTCATCATTGGTTCATATTTACTGTTTTGAGTCTTATCAATAAATTTAATAACTCGATCATAAAAATGATCAGGATCAAATTTTTCATCAGGACTCATATTAGCGTGAATAGTATCGATCGCAATATGATACATATAAACATAAGCATCTGTTAAATCATCGAAATACTTATAGAATGCACCACGTGCAATGTCTGCCTTTTTGACAATATGAGAAACTTTAGCATCTGCTAAAGGATATGTACTAAACTCTTCTAACAAAGCCTTTTCGATTCGTTCGCGTTTAGCGGAAGGTAAATTTTTAAATGTTGCTTTAACCATTTTTATCCTCTCTTTCAACACACTGACGTTTTGTCACCAATCAACTATTATACTATTCTTTTGTGACGTATTGTCAATGAATATACATAAAAAAAGCTGCTTGCTTTTTTACTAAGCAAGTAGCCGATTGTAGAAGATCATTCGTGCAATATTTTTCTTAACGCTAAATTTTGCTAGGGCACAATTATCCATCGTATCAATTTTATCCATATCGCCATTAGTTAAGTAGTGCGCCGCCATCATTCGAATCAAACGACCATGAGCTACTACTAGCACCTTTTTATCAGGATACTTTTGGTACATTTCATCTAAAAAGTCACCGCAACGCTTGTCAAAAGCTTCGTAGCTTTCACCATTCTTGGCATATCTTACATAGTTGCGATTAACCTTTCCCCAAGGATCAACAATATCAGGATATTCCTTAACGATATCATCCATCTTCTTGCCATCCCAGTCACCAAAGTCAAATTCAAGCAAACGATCATCAAGATTGATCTTTTTCTTATCTTTAGTAAAAATTTTAGCGGTCTCGACTGCTCGCTTCATTGGACTAGAATATACTACGTCAAACTCATCTTCATCGAAGTTAGCTGCTGCTTTTTTAGCATAAGCGCGGCCATAATCATTTAATTCCGCATCAACATGCGCGCCTTGAAGACGATTATCCTTATTAACATCTGTTTGACCATGACGAATAAAAACTATTTCCATCATTAATACCTCGCATGACTTAATCAATGAATTAATTTTACGCGTAATTACGCAATCTTTCCAATTTCTTAATTTCTTTTCTACTAATTTTCCTATAAAAAAGTTTACAATAATAGTAGACCAATTTAGAAAGAAGAATGTTTATGTCCCGCATTACGATTGAAAGAGACGGTTTAACTCTCGTAGGTGACCGTGAAGAACCATTTGGTGAAATCTATGACATGGCTATTTTAATGCATGGTTTCACTGCTAATAGAAATACAGATTTATTAAGACAAATTGCCGATGATTTACGCGATGAAAATGTAGCTAGCGTTCGTTTTGATTTTAATGGTCACGGCGAAAGCGATGGTAAATTTGAAGATATGACTGTCTGCAACGAAATCGCCGACGGTAAGGCGATCTTGGACTATGTCCGCACCGATCCACACGTTCGAGACATCTTCTTAGTGGGACATTCTCAAGGTGGCGTAGTGGCATCAATGCTTGCAGGTCTTTATCCTGATGTTGTAAAAAAAGTAGTCCTCTTAGCTCCTGCAGCTCAATTAAAAGACGACGCATTAAAGGGTAACACTCAAGGTGCAACTTATGATCCAAATCATATTCCTGAAGTTGTGCCATTAGTAGGCAATAAATTAGGGATGAAGCTTGGCGGCTTTTACTTAAGAACTGCACAAGTTTTACCAATTTATGAAGTATCTCAACGTTTCACTAGACCAGTTTCCGTAATTGCCGGTACTAATGACCAAGTCGTTGATCCAAAATATGCTAAAAAACACGATGAAGTTTATGAAAACAGCGAATTACATATGATCCCTGATGCTGATCATAGATTTAGCGGTGAATACAAAGACATGGCAGCTGATTTAACTGCGCAATTTTTAAAGCCTGCGTTTTAACGACGTTTAAAATCAAAGTTAGTTCTAAAGACATAATGATCTGATGAACTAACTTCGGGCACAAATTGGAATTCAAAATCATGAAAATCTCGCAACTCTGCGGGATTTTTTATTTGGTTTTCGGCAATGAAGCGCACCATTTCACCGCGTGCCATCTTGGCATGAACACCTACAGTTTTCCATTGATCATTTTTTAATTCTTGAAAATCAATGGTAATCATTTTTCGATTTTCGTTTAAATACGGCTTAACCAACCGCATATATTGCTTGGAAGCTAGATTAATGACTGTGTCATCATCTTTAAACAGACTTTCAGCAATAGCATCACCCCAGAAATGGTACAAGCTATAATCAATAAAACCTTTCATCTTGGTATTAAGTTCTAAACGATATGGGCAAACACCATCAAAAGGTCTAAGCATCCCGTAAAAGCCGGATAAAATACGCAAATTTTTTTGAATATAATCAAGCGCTGGCTGAGTAAACAAATCCGGCGCCATATATTGGTATTGAATGCCTGAAAAAGCCAAAATAGCAGGCGTTAATCGTTCATCCAAATTCATATTCTTTAGCTGCTCGATACTCTGCTCTGTCACCTTTTTACTAGCATGCCATAACTCAGTTAATTGGTCTTCAGAACGCGATTTTAAAAATTTCTCCAGTACTTTAGTCTTATCCAAAAATTCAGGTTTAGACTCAACTAGAAAAGAATCACGATCAATTTTCATAATTTTTGCGGGTGCAATAATAATTTTCATTTTTAGATTTCACTTCTTTAGGTTAAACTTAACTAGTAATTAATAAGGAGGAAAAATGATGAATCCTGATTTTGCAATTGTCTTAACTTTTAAAATAAACGGAAATGCGGATGCGGACTTTTTAGTCAAAACTGCTAGAAACATTGGTGCACGTGCCGTGATAACCAATGCTCAAAAAGACGATTTTAAAGAAGCTTGCAGCAAATACACTATTTTTCTAGCTGACGAAGCAGACGGTGTCGATTTAAACAGTGATGATGTAATTGACACTATTGTTACTAATCGTCAAAATGGCAAAAATACTATCATTAACATCCCTGTAACCGACGGTAAATTTGACGATACTACTCAAAAGTTGCTTGATACCATTAATTCTTGGATGCACTTATTTGGTCATGCTTTAAATGAAGGCAAAAGTAGCACTCTTGAAAGCAACAATGGTTTTATTTTAGAGAATCGGCACGCAGATTACCAAAAATATGTTTTTGTAAAACGACCACTCCCTGAAAAAATTGAGGTTACCGGTTTAACTCAAGAACCTAACCGCGTTGAATGGATCGATCACAGAACTGATCTTGATTTTACTTTTAAAGACGGTAAATTGACCATCAATCTTACTGAACCAGAAAGTGATTTAGCTTGGCAAGTTTTGCGTATCCAAGCACATCGTCCAGAAGACGACATCATTCACACTGAATTCTAACAAAAACCCTTCTCGCAATGAGAAGGTTTTTTAGTTAATCTTCGATCCATTATCATAGAATTTTCTAAAGCGATGAGCTTCTTTGTCTAAAGTGATCTCATCGTTTACTTGAGATAATTTATAGCCCACAAAATACGGAGGAGCCTCAAAACGGGTAATATATTTAGCACAAACACCACCATCTTCGCGTGGATAGAAGAACAAATTGTATGAATCACATCTGCCATTGTACATGATATTAAGCAAGTATTTAGCACCGCTCTGAATCCAATCTGCCCATAGGTCAATACTATCCTTAGTTAAAAGATTAATATTTAATTCTGTATATCCTTGTACGGGGTGTTCGGCAATATTGACTTCTACCCCATTTTCATCAAAAAGCGTTTCACCTTCAAAATTATTAGGGTGAATATATTTATAACCATCTTCATGCTCAAAGCCCACAATCTGCATGTGTGGGTGAATCAAAGAACCGCCCGAATGCGGACCATAGTTTTTATACCAAACAACGGTCTGATAATCTTTATTAGCCGCCATTTTTTCAAAACATGCAAGGCTAAACCGCATCAATTTACGATTATGCTCTTTAGTATAAATACTAATATCACCATGGTGATCGCTTGATTCAATTAATACGGTCTGATTAGTATCACGCAGAGTAGGATATTTATTTTTCAGCCAAATCATGTCATCTTCTTTTTGATAAATATCAGTTAAATTAGCTACATCACAAAATGGACAAACCTTCTTCTTTTTGTCCTTACGGTAAGACTGCGGCTTATCTTTTGCAATATTCATTTGAAAAACAAGTGGATCATTATTCATATTTTCCCTCAAAGTCTGTTAAAATTAATAACGTATATTATTCTGAAAGTATTATATAGTAACTTTACTAGGATAAAAATAGTTGCTATACTGTTTCAAAGCAAACACTTATTCGAAAATCTAATGAGATGGGTATTTGATAAAATGCAATCTAGAACGGAACTTAGAAAACATAATAATCGAAATAATCTCTATTTAATAATTATCGGCGTAATTGTCATAATTGCAATTATTGGTGGTGTAATTTTTTACAATAAGAAGGTAGAAAGCGAACAACGTGAGCGTGCCTTTGCTTCTACTCACTTCAATCCTAATGTTACAATCTATGGCGTTAAGGTCGGCAAATTAACAGTTAATAAAGCTACAGCGAAGATTAACGAAAAAGCTGATAATGTCATCTTTTTAAGAAATAAAAAAATAGTTTCTGAAAGGGATGCAAATATTCAAACTGTTGATAAGCAAACTGTTAAAGAATATTTTGACAAGCAACATACAGATTTGATTAATAATCAAAAATATACTTATAACTCTACAGCTCTAAGCGAAGCAAAAGAAAAACTGAAGAAGATGCAAAGCGCTTCTGTAACTTATAATATCGCTGGTAAAAAATACACCTTAAAAGCTGAAGACTTAATTAGTGAAGTTACTTATAAGGATGGTAAGTATAAGTTCACTGATGTCAAAAACTTAACTAACAAACTTCATGACATCAATAAAGAAGTCCAAACGTTGAAAAAGAGCTATAAATTTATGGTACCTGTAGGCAATAAGGCTAAAGGCAAAACGGTCACCGTAACTAACGAAAGCTATGGTTGGGGCGTTTATGTAAAGAAAGCCCAAGCTGCTATAGAAAAGGCATTTATCGATGGTACTACAGAACTTGATGGCAGCAAGTACATTTATGGCGATGGCTACAGTACTTATGCTCATGGTTATGGCAAGAGCAACAACGGTATCGGGAATAATTATGTTGTCGTTTCGATTAAAAACCAAGAATTATGGGTCGTTCGCAAAGGACGCGTTGTTGTTCATTTAAACGATGTAGTTACTGGTACTTTAGAGGGTGGAAAAGGCAACCAAACTCCAAAGGGTGTTTGGTACATCATGTATAAAGAGTCACCTAGCGTTTTACGCGGTTTCAATGACGACGGCTCCAAATACGCATCTAAAGTTCAATACTGGATGCCATTTACTTTAAGCGGCTGTGGTTTGCACGACGCTAGCTGGAGAAATGATTGGAGTAAGACTGCATACCTTCAAGGCGGCTCACATGGATGTGTTAACATTCGTCCTGCTGAAATTAGAAGCGTATGGAACAATGTTTCTACTAATGATGCCGTAATTGTTTACTAAGAAAATAAAAATAATGCTATTCAAATTTGAATGGCATTATTTTTTTGCGTAAAATTAGACATAAAGATATAGATTTTTGAGAGGTTTTTATGTTAATAATCGGAATCATTTGCTTAGTTATGGCGGCAATTTCATATTTAAGATGTTTAAGTATTAAGAACAATAACACGAAAAAAGATAATACTAAAACTAATGAAGCTAAATGGCAACGTAGTTTGGCAATTATTTTCTTAATCTTTGGTATTTTACTAGTAGTTTATAGCATCTATTTACGTAGATTTTAAAAATGACGTGAGATTATTCCCACGTCATTTTTCATATTCTAATGTACGCCTTCCATTAAGACGTTAATCTTCTTAATTAAAACAAACATAATAATCCCGAATACTACACTGACTACACCAACAGCCATGAAGTATGGCACTTCTGTTTTAGTTGAATAAAACTTAACGATTTGGGCATTAATTGCTTGTCCTGTCGCATCGGCCATAAACCACATACTCATCATCTGTGAGCGGAATGCATTTGGAGCAAGTTTGGTTGTAATTGACAAGCCAATTGGTGAAATCAACATTTCGGCAATTTCAACGATAAACCATGAACCTACAAGCCAGAATGGACTTACTCTACCACTTGTACCAAAGAGCATACCTGGAAGAGCCATCCACATGTATGAAAGCCCAGCAAAGACAAGACCTGCCGCAAATTTCCCCGGTGCAGTTGGCTGCTTCTTCCAGTGTTCCCATAGCCATACAAATACTGGTGTCAAAATCATGATAAATAATGGGTTAAGAGATTGGAAGTTAGCCGCAGTAAAGTGCCAACCGCCGATATGTAAAACAGTTCTTTGTTCCGCAAATAATGCTAAAACAACTGAACCTGATTCTTCTATTCCCCAGAAAATAGCTGCGGCGAAGAATAATGGAATATATGCCTTAACTCTCGAACGTTCAATCTTAGTAACCTTTGAACTGCGAAGCATCATTACGAAGTAGTAAATTGGCAATGCAATAGCCAAGATAGTTAATAAGGTAATTACATTATCAACATTTAATTGTCCTACTCCAGCCATAACGGCTAAAACTGCAGCAATTGCAACGATAATAATGACACCCCACTTGATTACGTTAAGCAAATCGCCTTTATCAATAGGATCATTAGGTGTCAAACTTTCAGTTGATAGATATTTCTTTCCGCCAAGTACATATTGTACTAAACCAAAGAACATACCAACTGCAGCTAATGAAAATCCTGCATGGAAGTTCAACTGGCTACCAAAGATATGGAAGCCAAAACCTTCAGCTGCCCATGGAACAAGCCATGGAGCGATGAAGGAACCTAAGTTAATTCCGAAAACAAAAATACTAAAGCCGGCGTCACGACGGCGATCTTCAACAGAATAAAGACCACCAACCATATCAGACACATTTGGCTTTAACAATCCAGTTCCCACAACAATTAAAGCGATCGAACTGTATAACGCCGCTACACCAGCTGGCAAAGCTAAAACGATGTGTCCCAACATAATAAGCACACCGCCGTAAAAGACTGTTTTTCTAGAGCCCCATACTCTGTCAGAAAGCCAGCCTCCGACTAACGTTGATAAATAAACAAGCGAACCATAGATTGACATGATTGAAGCAGCAGTAGTTTGAGACATTCCCAAACCACCTTTGGTAACTGCGTAGTACATGTAGAACAATAAGATAGCCCGCATGCCGTAGTAACTGAAACGCTCCCACATCTCAGTAAAGAATAAAGTGGACAAGCCCTTTGGCTGTCCAAAGAATGCTGTATTTGAATCTCGTTTACCCAAAGAAAAACTCCCTTCTTATCTAAGGTAAGCAATAAAAATAATTATACCACGAAAAATAAGGACCTATCCTATTTACAGATAGATCCTTATTTCTTTACAAAAAAAGCGGTCATACGACCGCCCACGCTTTGCATGACTAAAGTCACGTTTAGCATACTCTTTTTCTCATTTGTGTTCTTCTGCATGAATTGCATTTAGTTCTTCATGAACACTTACAATTATATTACCTAATCAATTGCCTTAGCAACTGCATCATTAACAGCATCTTTTTCAGCTTCGATCAAGTTAACCTTACTTTCGATAACCTTAACATCCATCTTAATTTCACGACTAAGAAGTGGAACATTAATCTTTGGTTCAAAGAATTCCTTGAATTCCTTAAGTCTTACTGGAGTGTGGAAGACACCTGTAGTAACAGTGATAAATGTAGCAAATTCCATGTCACCACCAACAGTCTTGTCAAGCCAATCCCAGTCTTCTCTGATCCAGTCCCAAGCTGCTTGTTGACCATGATGGTTAGCAAGTAAACCACGGTACCAACCACGTAAGTCTTGTGGCTTAACTACGTCAGCATTTTCAAAGTCGCCAACAATAGTCTTGATAGCTGCAGGATCTTTGGTGCTGGTTACAGCGCTGCGTAAGTCAACCTTGTATGATGGATCAGCTGTTCTTTGGTATTCCTTGATTAACTTATCAACTAATTCAGCATTGCCAAAGTTCTTTACTTCGTTAATCAAAACGTATGGACGAACATCTGCATTCAATGCTTCTAAGTTATCTTCATTTTCAGTAAAGATTTGGTGAGCTGCCTTAATTGAGTCTGCATTTTCAGCGTAAAGGCTGGCACTCAATTCGTATGGACGAATTTGAACATCTTCATCGCTTTCGCCTGGCTTTACTTCCCAGCCTAAACGTGCAACTTGATCCTTTGATAAGAGGTCGTAAAGTTTCTTCAAGTTCTTTTCTTCATCTGATTCTGGTTCAACGAATTGACGAAGCTTAGCTGCAGTAGTGTAAAGTGCGTTAATTACCAAACTTGACTTAGAATCAGCAAATTTAACCAAAAGTGGAACAATTGAAGCGTAAGAAATTTGCTTACCTTCTGCCAAGAGACGTAAGTCTTGGAGCAATTGCAACTTGTCAATTGGGTCCAATTCATTAACATCTGCCAAGATATCATCAAGCAAAGTCTTATCATACTTAACGATGAAGTGTGAGTTGTTGCCAACATTAAGTCTAAGTGGGTGCCCTGCTTCTTCACGAAGTACCTTATAGTTGCCTAAGTCGATTTCCTTTTCAGACATAATCTTAGGTGCGTCAAAGTTAGCATTCAATGGAATTTGCCATTGTCTACCCTTGTCTTCACCTTCACCGATAAAGAATTGCTTTTGAGTAAGCTTCAAGTGACCGTCTTCATCAACAAAGGCATTAACTACTGGGTAACCTGGTTGCTTAAGCCATGAGTGCATGATCTTACCAATATCAAGATCAGTTGCAGTTGAAAGTGCATCCCAAAGATCATCACCAGTAGCATTGCCAAACTTGTGATGGTCGAAGTAGTACTTAAGACCCTTGCGAAGTGCGTCGTCACCAAGAAGTGAACGAACCATGACTAACATTCTTGAACCCTTAGCGTAAACGATGGCACCGTCAAAGACTGAGTCAATATCTGCTGGGTCATTAATTTCCATTTGAATTGGTTGAACACCATCAGTAGCATCTCTGTTCAATGCAGATGCAGCTTCACTAGTTTGGAACATTTCCCAGATGTGCCAGTCAGGTTCCAAACCATCAACTGATAAGTATTCCATCATGTTGGCAAAACTTTCGTTAAGCCATAAGTTGTCCCACCACTTCATGGTTACTAAGTCACCGAACCATTGGTGAGCTAATTCGTGGGTAATAACTGTAGCAACTAACTTCTTCATTTCTAAGCTAGTGTTGTCTGGATCAAGGAGTAAGTAAGCTTCACGGTAAGTTACAAGACCCCAGTTTTCCATGGCACCAGCTGAGAAGTCTGGTAATGCAAGTTGTAATGATTGTGGAAGTGGGTATTTAGTTTGGTAGAAGTCTTCGTAAAATTCAATTGCGCGCTTAGCAATATCCAGGCCAAAGTCCAATTCCTTAGGTTTGTGAGCCTTAGTTGCGTAAACACCAATCAAAACGCCATCCTTAGTGTGAGTAGTCTTTGATTGTAAGTCACCAAAGGCAAATGCGACAAGGTAGCTTGACATACGAACAGTTTCTTCAAAATGGTGGTAGCCATCTTGGTCAACTTCAACTTCTGGCATGTTGGCAAGTGCAACTTCACCATCTTCTTCATCCCACTTAAGGGCAAGGGTGAAGGTAGCCTTAGCTTCTGGTTCATCAACACATGGAAATGCTTGACGAGCAAAAGTAGTTTCAAATTGCGTACCGATAATTTGCTTCTTCTTGCCTTCTAATTCGTAGTATGAAGGGTAAATACCCATCATAGTGTCGGTAAGTGGTGCGCTATAAGCAATTTCGATTACGGCTCTGCCAGTTACGCCAGTTTCAATCTTGATTGCTTCGTCTTTTTCAACTACTTCAAAATCAACGTCCTTGCCACCAACCTTAACGCTGTCGATGGTCATAAACTTTTGATTAATGAATACTGGGTTTTCAATTACATCACCAGTAATCGTTGAAGTACCATTAATAGTCTTATTCTTACGGTTTACGTTAATGCGTAAATCGTAATGTTCTGGGTGGAAAATTTCATAAAAACGTTTAACTGCCATTTATTTTGCCTCCTATTAGCATAATTCACTCTAAATTTTACCAAAATATCAGTAAAAACGCTTAAAAAAGGCAATTTCTTCCTGATTGTAAGAGTGACGTTTTCGTTTTGTAACATTGCTGTCATATAGACCTTGTAATATATAAGCATAGTCATTAAGAAATATATAAATTTTTTAAAAATAAGTTTTAATAAGGAATGAATGAGATCAATGAGTAAACAAGTTAAATCTACTTTAGTTAAAATTTTTGCTGCATTAGCACTTGCCTTTGCATGTGTTGCAGTTGCACAAACTTTCGCTAACGATTCTACTAGCCAAAATGTTCAAGCTGCTAAGAAGAAAATGTCTAAAAAAGAAAAAGCAGCTAAGAGATGGATCGCAATGCGTGAATCAGGCGGTAGCTACACTGCTAGAAACGGTTCATGTTACGGTAAGTACCAATTAAGCATCGGCTACTTACACGGTGACTTATCACCAAAGAACCAAGAACGTACTGCTGATAGATACGTTTACGGTCGTTACGGTTCATGGGTTAACGCTAAGAGATTTTGGTTAGCACATAACTGGTACTAAAATTAATTTATTCCTTAATTTCCAAAAAAGCAGCCTAGTCAAGTTGACTAAGCTGTTTTTTCTTTATTGATTAATTGCCGGCCTTTTTTTAGTTTTTTGCTTGTTCCTCCTTCTTTCTTAAACATATGTTCGACAATGATCGCTTTGTTTGGAATCAAATGCTGGCTATGATGAATGAGCGCTATCAGAATAATAAGGATTTGCCTTTCTTGGGTAAATTTAAGCTGAATTATCTGCTTAAGCCGCTTAAAAAAGAATATCCTTTTTTGAAAAACAGCGATTCTTCAAGCTTGCAAGTAGTTAATGAATTTCTAACTCAGTCTTGGAAGAACTTCTTTCAAGATAAAAGTGGTCAAATTGACAAGCCTCGTTTTCATTCACGCAAGTATCTGAAAAGGTCTTATACTGGTAAATCGACTATCAGAATTGCAGGTAAAAGATATTTAAAGATTCCTAAATTAGGCTGTGTCAAAACCAGCAAGACTGGAGTTTTGCAAGATGTTAAGATTAAGCGCTACACTGTTCTGCTTGAACCAACAGGAAAATATTATTTGTCTCTACAGGTAGAAATATCTGAACCAGAGAAGTACAGCTTAACTGACAAACAAGTTGGAATTGATGTTGGCGTAGCTGATTTAGCAATTCTATCTAATGGTTTAAAGTACTCTAGTTTTGCCAGTTCTTATTTTGAAAAGAAAGCTAGAATTTGGCAGAAAAAGTATTCTCGACGTAGACATTTAGCTAAATTACTAGTTTTACAAGATAAGAATAAAAGGGTACTTTGTCCTAGAAGCTTAGAGAGTTTCACTAATTGGCAAAAAGCACAAAACTCAAAAGCCGGATGCCAAGCAAAAATAGCTAATCAGCGCAGAGATTACCTGCATAAATTAACTACGCATTTAGTTAAGCAATATGATGTAATTGCAATTGAAGATTTGAAAACCAAGAATCTTCAGAAAAATCATCACTTAGCCAAATCAATTGCCAATGCTTCATGGCAAATGTTTAGACAAATGCTGGAGTATAAGTGTGAATGGTATGGGAAAAAGCTAGTTGCAGTTGATCCTAAGAATACTTCCAGAATTTGTTCAAAATGTGGCTATAACAGTGGTGCTAAGCCATTAGAGATTCGTGAATGGACCTGTTCTAAGTGTCAAACTAAGCATGACCGAGATATTAATGCGGCAGTTAATATCTTGCATAAAGCAAAGCTAAATGGTCAGGGACTGGCCACGGTAACAAGCTGAGTTCCGTGAGTTAGGTATTTGAATAATTCAATGTAAGATCCTAAACACTACTCAGTGTTCCCAGAAATCCGGCACTTCAGTGCCGGTGTAGTTCATTCAAAATGATCTTGTTTAATTACCCGGTAGGTTGCAATTATTAATACCAGGATCGAGCAAGCCATTCCTACGTAGGCCATCGTCCCAATGTGAACAGCATTATTAGCCGCTTTTCTTGCCAGTTGGTTTTCCATAGCATAACCAACTACCCATTTACGCATTAAAACAGGAGTTAAGATAAAACTAAATGTGGTAATCAATGAAGTAATCAAAGTCACATTTCTAGAATATGGTTCTTTAAAAAATTGTGCTAATACACAAAAAGCTGGAGCAATCATCAAAAGCATGATCCACATAATAATCCAGCGACCAGAACTACTATTCATCATTTGCGCACTATTTGTGGCATAACGGTATGAACTCCAGAGCTGACCACCAGTGACTGTATTTAGTAAACTCAAAAAGTATGATCCTTGTTGACCATAATAGCCACCATTATTAGACAATGCTCCTTGAATAATTTGGAAACTATCGGTTGACCCTGCCGATGAAAAGTCGACAGTTACCACTTGCTTCATATAGGTAGCTAAAAACATAGTAACTGAGCCACCTAATTCTAAAGCTCTCAGCATACTTAATTTTCTTGAAGCTTTTAGATGAAATTCAAGACTAAGTACTTGATGGGGATGATGACTGTGGCCGATGACGTATATTCCAACAATTACAACTGCCAATAAGATTAATAATCCCCACCATAATTTGATCATGGCAAGAAATAGTGCCAAGACAATAATTGCAACTGAAATATATGGTCGATCAGAAAAGATTGTCCAGAAATTGAGCTTTACGTGATTATAATTTTCACGTGAAAGATCGATTTTGGTATTAGCAGCAGGTTTAGGATTGCTAATTTTTTTACTTCTAAATTCTTCACGACTATTTACTCTACTTTTAGAATAATTGATTCGTGATCGATCAGCACCATCTTGTCCATGTTCCTTCTTCATACGATATTCTCGCCGCGACATGTGTGCCATAAAGATAACTCCCTTCTAGAACCATTATCGTAGCACATTATTTCATTAATAATCTTTTTATTATAAAAAATTGGAAAAATATTTAATTTTTTGTATGTGCTAAAATAAACATTAAAACTTATTCTTATTTTTGAAAGAGATGACACTTTGACTACTATTAAATCACGCAATCTGCCTGCAGGTTGGCATAAGGCTTTTTATACTCTGTGGTTAGGTTGCTTCATCACTGGGATGGGCTACTCAATGACTATGCCCTTTATCTCACTGTTTATTTCTGATTTAGGTAATTATTCTAAGCTGCAAATCAACTTATACTCTGGGCTGGCATTCGCTATGACCTTTATTGCCCAGGCAATAGTTTCTCCATACTGGGGCAGCTTGGCTGACCGTAAAGGAAGAAAACTAATGTGTATGCGTGCATCCGGCGTTATGGCAATTACTATTACCTTGACTGGTTTTGCACCAAATGCGATTTATATCGTTGTCATGCGCTTCATTCAAGGGTCATTTTCTGGTTATATCAACAACGCTACGGCATTGATGGCCAGCGAAACGCCGCACGAACGTAGTGGATGGGTAATGAGTCAGATGATGACCGCTGGTACTGCTGGCAACTTGGTTGGTCCATTATTAGGTGGTGCCCTTTCTAGTTTCTTTGGCAATATCTTTGGCGGTGCATGGGGCTATCGTATTCCGTTCTTTATTACCGGTGTCTTGATGTTCATCGTATTTTTAGGAACAACATTCCTAGTTCATGAAGACTTTACTCCAATTTCTCGCGAAAAGATGAAGCCAATGGGCGAAATCATGAAGAGTTTGCCAAGTGTTAAATTAATTATCGTTATGTTCATCACTACGATGTTGGTTCAATCTTCAACTATGTCAATTGATCCTATCGTTTCATTATACGTAAAATCAATGATTCCTCATGGTTCTGATGTTGCATTTGTTGCTGGTATCGTAGCAGCAACGCCAGGACTTGGTACTTTGCTTGCTGCATCTAAGATTGGCCATAAGATGGATGAAATTGGGCCGTTACGCGTTTTGCGTGTAGGTTTAGTCATCGGCTTCATTTTATTTGCACCAATGGCTTTAACTAATAATCCGTGGATGCTTGCCTTCTTACGTTTCTTATTAGGTATTGCCAGTGCGGGGATGTTGCCTGCAGCTCAAACTGTTTTAACTTTGAATACACCTAAGGAAAGTTTCGGTCGAATTTTTAGTTATAATCAGTCTTTCCAAGCAGTAGGTGCAGTACTTGGATCATTAATGGGTTCTGCCATTTCTGGTTTTTCAAACTATGCGACTGTTTTCTGGGTAACCGGATTTACTTTATTATTGAACTTTATTTTAATTTTGATCTTCGCATGGGGTATTTCTTATCGAAATAAATAAGTAATCGCTTTCACTGCTTTTACTTTTAATCCATAACTGAAACTTGAAAGCACTAAAACTAGCCGAATCCATATTGGATCTGGCTTTTTGTCTCTTAAATTAGTTTTTAAGCTGTCCGCAGCAGCTGCTTTTGCATGAAAACCGGCAATAACTTAATAAAGTTGTCTAATATTTGTTCCACTGTGGCGGAGATCTCTGCTTTTACTTCTTTAAGAGCGATAAGCAGGTAGACCAATGCCTCTTCAAAGGCTAAATCAGGCAGCGCTTCATAATTATTTGTATAAATAATTTAAATAATTTTTTGAGTGCCACGCACAAAGTCTTAATAAAAATAAGGCCTATCAGCGGCTAAACGTGCTTTCACTGATAGACCTTATTCATAAATATTTGGTAGATTGCAAATTTAATCCGAATTTTTGGACAAATTTGTCAGCATAACCTGATACGGTGTTTGTCAGTCGAGTATTTTAAGCGGTCGCTGGTTAATTTGGAGTAACGTCGTCGTTAAATCTTGGGCACTAATGTGCTCAAAACGAGTCCCTTTAGGATAAAAATAACGTAAATTCCGATTAAAGCGTTCATTACTACCACGTTCAGCTGGAGTATAAGCATGGCAGTAATAGGTCTTAATACCATATTGTGATTCAAGTGATACTAGCCCACTAAACTCAGTGCCACGGTCCACAATAAAGCTCCATTAAAAGTGGTTAGGAACTTAGTTAGTGCTTCATTATCTTCTGAAACATATAGCGCACCTTGTCCAGGCGGCTGTTTGGACGGCGGGGCTGGATGACTGGCTTGCCGACAGCGGCCTGATACCCTTTCAGTTCTGTAAGGCATACGCTCTGCCCGTTGGTGTAAGAGGCCAGATCAGTACGGTATGCCTGTATACAGCGGGCGGGAATCTCGCCAGTAAAGACAACTTCATCCTTTTTTACCTGGACCGTTTCGATGGTGGCACAGTATTTCGGTGCATCATGATAAGCCCTGGAAAGATATTCCCGGGGCGCATAGAGGGTGAAGGAGAGATAAGGTTCCAGCAGTTGCGTCCCTGATTCCTTCAATGCCTGTTCCAATACAATCGGGGCCAATGAGCGGAAGTCCGCCGGCGTGCTGACCGGACTGTAATAAAGCCCGTATTCAAAGCAAATCTTACAGTCCGTTACGTTCCAGCCGAACAAGCCCTGCTCCAGCCCGTAACGGATACCATCCCTGACAGCGTTTTGAAAACTCTGGTTCAAGTATCCCAGCGAAACCCGGCTCTCGTATTGTACACCGGAGCCAAGCGGGAGTGGTGTAACAGACAGTCCGATGGATGCCCAAAACGGGTTGGGCGGCACCTCGATATGGATGGTGTGGCTGGCTGCTTTGAGCGGCCGCTCCATATAAATGACGGTGGGTTCCTTTACCACTGTTTCAAGCTTGTATTTTTCCGACAGCAAAGCGGAAACAACCTCCAACTGCACCCGGCCCAAAAAAGAAAGAATGATCTCATGGGTGATGGAATCCACCTCGCAGCGCAAAAGCGGGTCAGTATCCGCAAGTTGCGTAAGAGCGTCCAGCAGCCGTTCTCTTTGCGCTGCCGTTTTCGGCGCAATCGACGTCCGCAGCATGGGGAGGGGGTCCTCACGCCACCTTTTACGAGGGAGCCGGGTTGGGTCCCCTAATACATCGTTTAACCTCACGCTGTCGCTGGGAAGGATAACAATTTCACCCGGATAAGCGGTGTCTGTCCGAACAATTTCCCCTTTGGATGGAATACGCATCTCTGTGATTTTCAGCTTTTCTCTCCCGGCCAGGGCCACCGTATCCCGCAGGCGCAGCGTTCCGCTGTATAGCCGTAGATAGACACGCCGCTGGCCGCAATCTGTATACTCCACCTTGAAAACGCTGCCGCATAGGGCGGCGCTCCCCTGTTCCCCAATCGGTTGGAACAGCCCTGTCACCGCATCCATCAACGGTTGAATGCCAAGGCCCTTTTTGGCGCTGCCATAATAGACCGGGAACAGGGAGGCGTCTTGAACCCGCCGCTGTTCCTCCCGCACAAGTTTTTCCCGGCTGATTGGTTCTCCTGCGATATACTTTTCCAATAATTTATCGTTATTTTCGATGACCGCATCCCATGCTTCTATGTCGGTATTTTCCTCCAGGACTATTTCCGGGGACAGCGACACCGTCTGCTTGATGATAATATCGGCGGAGAGCTTATCCCGAACAGACTGAACCACGCTCTGCAAATCAACGCCAGCCTGGTCGATCTTGTTGATAAAGATAACGGTGGGAATGTTCATTTTCCGCAGGGCATGGAACAGAATACGGGTCTGGGCCTGCACGCCATCTTTAGCGGAGATCACCAAGATGGCCCCATCTAAAACAGCCAAAGAGCGGTACACCTCCGCCAAAAAATCCATGTGGCCGGGCGTATCCACAATGTTGACTTTACATCTGTGCCACTGGAAGGAAGTGACTGCCGCTTGAATGGTAATCCCACGCTGCCGCTCCAAAAACATGGTGTCCGTACTCGTTGTCCCTTTTTCGACGCTCCCCGGTTCTGAAATGGCTCCGCTGGCATATAGCAGGCTCTCCGTCAAGGTCGTCTTTCCAGCGTCTACATGGGCAAGAATTCCAATATTGATTATTTTCATGTGATTGTCCTCCCTTTACTGCCCCGAAGGGCATAAAAATCCCCAGCAGTAAAATACTTTTACCACTGGGGATGATAATTTGCGGACATCCCCAAAAACAGCATACACCTGTTTGTGAGTGCTGTTTTTGGGGATATGTCAAAATTGATAAGGCAAAAGTATTCTTAAATTGGGTACAAAAAACTAAGCCCCTACAAAAGGGACTATCATAATCCTTTGTTCCCACTATTTGATTATAGTTTTATTTAAGAATACCTTGCCGCATATTTTTTACTCCTTTTCTGGAATTGAATTATTATATCACATCAGTTTTAGGAAAACAAGTATCTAAAAGAAATTTTTCTTCCCCTTATATGTAACAATCATACCGGCTTCCTAACGTTCAGAATGGTTTCTACTGTCTGCTGCGGTGTTTGGTTGGAATTGTCCAGCCAAAAGCCGATCCGTGGTGTTGTCTGCATTTTACTAAATACAAATTCAATGTATACAGAAAGAAATATATAAGGAGTGGGAGGGATTCCGCCGTAGTCGGCATTGTAGGAAAATCCAAAAGTTTAGATTTTCTCAAAATGCTTATCTTTTGGTCTTTGGTTCGGAATAGTGTAGTGCTGGCGGTCTATCTATTGTTTTCGGTTGCTTGCTTCTTTACCGTACATGAGCATTGATTGCTGTATTGTAGATCAATTAATACCAATAACAAAAGATTAATAATAGG
>NZ_PCZF01000149.1:0-355 GCF_002554115.1 Lactobacillus sp. UMNPBX4 | reverse complement strand
GGCGAACTAACCCCTGTGTTCTTTGGAACGGCATTGGGTAACTTTGGTGTTGATCATTTTCTTGATGGCTTAACTCAATGGGCGCCCGCGCCGCAAGCTCGCCAAGCGGATACACGCATTGTAGAAAGTAGCGAAGAAAAATTAACCGGATTTGTATTTAAAATCCAAGCCAATATGGATCCTAAGCACCGCGACCGTGTTGCGTTTATGCGTATTGTTTCAGGTAAATATGAAAAAGGAATGAAATTGCGCCACGTTCGTATCGGCAAAGATGTGGTGATTTCTGATGCACTCACTTTTATGGCTGGCGATCGCACTCACGCAGATGAAGCCTATGCCGGTGATATTATCGGCT
>NZ_PCZF01000148.1:0-359 GCF_002554115.1 Lactobacillus sp. UMNPBX4 | reverse complement strand
GTTGTCCAACCATACATGAATCTTTGCATAAACTAGTACGAAGACTGTTCCAACAATTACACCTTTAATAAGATTGAATGGCAATACTCCGTATAACACTAATTGACTTAAAGGTAAAGTTAATTTCATACCTAACACTGCCATGTATAATGGTGTAATCACTAACCAGTTACCTATAGATAACCAGAATGTCAATGAGATAGTTGATACAACAATCGCAATAATGTATCTCTTCAAGTCATGCTTTTCATGTAAGATATAATACATTGGCAAGCAAATTGTTAATGTAGCCAATAAATTAGTTCCAACTCCAATCAAACTTGCGATTGATGGACCGGTAATCAAAAAGTATAGAACTG
>NZ_PCZF01000147.1:0-362 GCF_002554115.1 Lactobacillus sp. UMNPBX4 | reverse complement strand
TGGCCCGGCGCAGTTCACCACCACCCGGCAGCCGCGGCAGAATTCCGCCAGTGCGCGATCGTCGTTCAAGTCCAACGAACGGATGTCGTCGTTCGCATACTGCCGTAGCGCCTCGAGGGCGGTCCGCCGGCGCCCGCCGAGACGCAACGGTCCGACAGTCTCGCGCCGCAGCCAGCCGACCACATGATGGCCGACCTGGCCGCTCGCCCCCAGGATCCCGATCGGTGCGCTGCGCATCATGCGCCCGCACGCTGGGTATGCTGCGCGATCAGCGCCGCCAACTTCGATGCATGGGCCCGCGACAGACAACTGAAGTGATCGCCGGCAATGTCGTCGATAACGAGATCGCCCAGACAGATATC
>NZ_PCZF01000146.1:0-368 GCF_002554115.1 Lactobacillus sp. UMNPBX4 | reverse complement strand
GCTTGTAAGGTAATATGATTAATACCTAACTCTTTTTGTAACTCCTGTCCAATATCTTGGTATAGCTGCTCTAATTCATCGGCTCTTAATCCTGGGGCTACATTAATATGCGCGTCCATCATAATAAAGTCATCGCTGTAGCGCCAAACATGGACATGATGGATATTTTGAACTATGGGGAACGATAAAACAATCTTGTTCACTTCATTCAAGTCGATATCAGGATTAGATTCCATCAAAACATTGGCTGCTTTCATTGTAATTTCATAAGCTTCATGCAAAACAAAGATTGAAACTAAAATAGTCAAAACTGGGTCAAGCCAAGTTACATTCCAGAAGTAAATGAAGATCGCACCAATTACAACCGC
>NZ_PCZF01000145.1:0-379 GCF_002554115.1 Lactobacillus sp. UMNPBX4 | reverse complement strand
TGTTGCATTTGCTCTAGGACAGATTGTAGATTCCCTATCTCCTTTGCCCAATTATTCGCTTGTGTTTCTAATTGTTTTTGAGCATTACCATACGCGGGCAAATTGCTCAAAACATAATCAGTATCTACATAGCCGAAACGCTGAGCAAATGTAAAAACACTGAAAAAAATTAGCAAGAAAAAAAACTTAATTTTTAACATATTTTTGATTTTTTATAGTTGCTGACCAAAAATGAAGTGTGTCTGCCACCCTGATGGTGCTCCAAATTTTCCTGCATTATTATATTTATCAAATCCATAACCGAAATCAAATCCAAGCATTCCAAAGGCTGACATAAATACACGAATACCTACTCCTGCTGAACGCTTTAACTCAAATG
>NZ_PCZF01000144.1:0-382 GCF_002554115.1 Lactobacillus sp. UMNPBX4 | reverse complement strand
CTCTATTTTTAAAAGTGTTAGCATAGGCATATCCCATAATTTTACCATCTATTTCTGCTACTATATAAGGATACTTTTTTACTATACTAGCTATCCTATTTTTAAACTCTTCTAATGTTGGCACCGTATATTCAAAAGTAATAGCTGTATTTTCCACATATGGGCGATAAATTTGCAAAATTCTTTCAGCATCATTTAAATTAACCAATCTAATTTTAGCCTTTTCCATGAATTTTCACATCCTTATCCCGTTCAAATTCTCTTAACCATTCTTTTTCCTTATCAGAAAATTCATACTCTTCCAGCAAATCCGGCCTTCTTTGATAAGTTCTTCTTAAAGATTCTTTTTTTCTCCATTCAGCAATCTTTTGATGATTCCCAC
>NZ_PCZF01000143.1:0-384 GCF_002554115.1 Lactobacillus sp. UMNPBX4 | reverse complement strand
AACCCGCGACCCCCACCATGGCAAGGTGATGTTCTACCACTGAACTACTTCCGCAAAATATAAATGCCGATTATACGACTTGAACGTACGACCCCCTGTTTACAAGACAGATGCTCTACCAACTGAGCTAAATCGGCATATTGTCAATATGTGGTTGGCAATACGGGTGGTGGGACTTGAACCCACACGTCCGAAAACACTAGAACCTAAATCTAGCGCGTCTGCCAATTCCGCCACACCCGCAAATTAGGGTCATGAGCCGTGAGGGACTTGAACCCTCGACCCACGGATTAAAAGTCCGTTGCTCTACCAACTGAGCTAACGACTCGATGGAGGATACAGGGCTCGAACCTGTGACCTCCTGCTTGTAAGGCAGATGCTCTC
>NZ_PCZF01000142.1:0-390 GCF_002554115.1 Lactobacillus sp. UMNPBX4 | reverse complement strand
TTATGGCAGTTATGATTATTTGTATGTTCGTCCGCAGATAGCCGCCAAGGAAGAGCGTGCGCGGCGTCAATATGAAACCGAGCTGAATCGCCATCGCGCAATTGAGCAGCGGCTGCAAAACCAGGCACAATCCGATACCGGTACCACTAATAAATTGATGCAACCAGTTGACTCGCCGGATGCTAAGCCGCTATTGGCAAAATTGCAGGCGGCGCATTTTAGCGGGACGGTTTTGATGATGCGCAAGGGTAAGGTCATACTTAATACCGGTCTGGGTTATGCGGATGTAGACTCGGGGCGCTTAAACGGTCCCGAGACACTGTATCAAATTGGTTCAATCCAAAAAGGACTGACGGCAGTGCTTTTGATGAAACTGGTTGAACAAGGCAA
>NZ_PCZF01000141.1:0-391 GCF_002554115.1 Lactobacillus sp. UMNPBX4 | reverse complement strand
GACTAAAGTCAGGTTTCTTAGTCCCTCCCCCCTTTTCTCCTTCTTTTCCCTTCTTCTCCTTCCCCTCCTCCTCCTTTCCCTCTCTCTCCTCTTTTTTCTCTCCCTTTTTCCCCTTCTCTCCCTTCCTCCCCTCTTTTCCCTCTCTTTTTTCCTTTTCCTTTTCCTCTCTTTTCTCCTTTCCTTTCCTCTTTCCCTCCCCCTCCTCCTTTCTTCCCTCCTCTTCCTTTCCTTTTCCTTCCCCCTCTTCCTCCCCCTTTTTCCTTTTTTTTTTTTCCTTCTTCCCCTTTTCTTTTTCCTCCCTTTTCCTCTTCTTCCCTTTCTCTTCTCCCCCTCTCCTCTCCCCCTCTCCTCCTTCTAATCTCTTATGCCGTCTTCTTCTTTAAAAAAAAAA
>NZ_PCZF01000140.1:0-409 GCF_002554115.1 Lactobacillus sp. UMNPBX4 | reverse complement strand
TTACTGGTTTATTAAAAGCATTACTCAACGTTGACATACTAATTCCTGATGCTTTAGAGATATCAGTAATTGAAATACCTTTATTTTTCATATATTTTTCCACTACGTTGATCATTCTAATCACCCCTTACCTAAAGTTATTATACCATATACGGTTTTTAAATCCCATATAATGAAAAAATAGTCATCAAAAAGAAATAGCATTCATAATTTTTTACAGGTTATTCTCAAAAAAATTCATCCCTATTACTTGACCTCAATCTTTTTTTCATTTATTCTATAAGTATCTTATATCGAACGGAGGTATCAGTCCATTGAAGAACTAATTCTGACTAACAAATTTAATCTCGTAAAGCCGAGTGTTTATTTTTTGTGGACAGAATTTAGTTTAACATGGATTGGTATGCCT
>NZ_PCZF01000013.1:0-45074 GCF_002554115.1 Lactobacillus sp. UMNPBX4 | reverse complement strand
ATTCGATCTCTAAAAAAGCACCCTTAATTGTCAATGTCTTAACTTAATGACATTGGGAAAACCTGCTGCCTTTTTTAATGATAATGTTTATAACGGTAATAACGATAGCCGATTTTTTTACCAAAAATTTCTTGGGAAATACCCATTAAGTTCGAAATTAATACGTATAATCCTAAAAAGATTAAACCAAAAATTGCTAAGTAAATAAAACTCCCCACTCGTCCTAAATGATTAAAGTGATTTCCTATCAGCAATTGATAAATAAACAAGATAACTATATAAATCTCATTAGTAACCACAATTGGCAATAAGCTAGTAAGACGAATGCCATAGGTCTTGTTAAGTTTATGATAGCTAAGCCAAATTACAATCAAAAATGAAATGTCCGTAGATAAAATTGCACCGTCCGCATTCATAAACATAGTCATTGGGACTTGCAAGATCACTTTAAACACAACGCCCCAAACCATGTAAATCACGGCTAGTTTATTCATATTCAAAGCAAGCAGTAGAGTCAACGAATTCATTACTAGTCCAGCTAACAAACTCTGGACAATATTTTCAACTAGATAATATGCGCCGAGACTATCATGAGAAAAAAGCACCGTATAAATTGGTGATGCCGCAAATGCACCTAATGCTACTACTGGTAATAATACAAATAAAAGTAAACGGTAGTTTTCTAACAATAATTTTTTAATGCTTTCTTGTCGATCCTTACTCTTAAACTTAAGTCCAGCTAATAATGGCAAACTTGTTTCAGATACAGCCGTCGCTAAAGAAATAATTACCGTAGTAATCTTGCTAGGATTAGCTGAAAAAATCGTATAAATATAGCTAACGTAAGTGCTGCTGAGATGATTAAAATTAATCAATACCTGCTTGAACAATAATTGATCTACTAATTGAGTAACGGTAATAAAAGAACCTAATAAAACAAAAGGTATAGAAGCATACCACAGATTAAGCAAGCTTCGTGTTACGTTGTTTAAAGCACGCTCTTCGCTATTTTCAAGAAGCTGCTTATAATGACCCCACCGCTTGCGTAAATACGCAAAGAGGTACAAATAACTAGCAATAGCGCCAACACAAGCACCGAAAACGCTAAAATAAACTGCGATTACGTAATTATGATGAAAAACCTCAATAACTAAAAGGGTTGCCAACAAAATAAAGAGAATCCGCGCAAATTGTTCCCATAATTGGGAAATTCCGTATGGCTTCATATCATTATTTCCTTGAAACCATCCTCTTACCATACTCATTGATGGCAAAATAATTACGGCTGGAACTAAAACACGAATTGAAATCGTTGCACTAGCTACAGAATCAACCGGACTGTTTTTAGCAATGATTGGTGCAGTTACATATAGCAAAATTCCGCAGGCTAACCCCATTACTAACATGATAATGAGTCCCAGCTTGGTAATATACAAACTATCTTTATATCTATTTTGCGAATTTAATTGTGATACTTCCCGGGCAATAACTGAAGGAAGCCCCGCGGTTCCGACAGATAAAAATAATGCATAAGGCGTGTACGAAGAATTAAACAGAGCTTGCGCATTCAATTGGTTGTGATAGCTCCCCAACATAATCAACCAAGGAATTAAATATACAACTCCTAGAATTCTCGATACGATACTACCAAACGATAGCCAAAACGAACCCGATAGGATCTTTTTATTCAACAGTAAAACCTCAAATCTACGTTATCTCATTGTGCCTCATTAATTATACGTGGATTTTTTCATTTTTGGGAACAAAGGGGCTTCTTTTTAGAGAAATTTAGTCGAGGAATAATACAAATTAGTTACATTAGTTACCATATTATTACCTATAGTTTAATTTATCGTTAGGAGGCTTGACCCGCCTCAGAATAATCATTATGATTGAAATGTTTCTATGTGAAAGTTACTGATTATTTATAATTCTATTAATAAAAAAATCATGGGGGATTTACGTTGTTTTTTAAGAAGAGATTTATTACTAAATTAGCATGCGTTGCTATTTTTTCAACTACAGGTATCGCTGCAGTAAAGGCTCAAGCTCCACAAACTGTGCAAGCTTCAACTACTTCCGTAGCTGCACGTTCACTTGGGATTGACGTTGCTAGTTACCAAAGTGCTGACTTGTCTGCTCACGCTAGATCTGGCGCTAAGTTTGCTGTAGTTAAGGTTAGTGAAGGTACAGGCTACAGAAACCCTAAGGCTAGTGGTCAAGTTGCTAGCGCACGTCGTCAAAACATGATGCCAATGGGCTACCACTTCGCTACTTTCAGTGCAAGCACTTCAGCTGCTAAGCGTGAAGCAAATTATGCTATTGCATCAGCCAAGGCTGTAGGTCTTAACCCAGGTTCATACCTTGCTTGTGATTATGAATCAGGCGATGGTAACGACATCAACATGGGTAAGAACCCTACTGCTAACGCAATTATTGCTTTCATGAAGAAAGTTAAGGATGCTGGTTACAAGCCACTTCTTTACGCTAGTTCATCTGTATTGAGAAACAACATTAACACTAACAAAGTAGTTAATGCATTTCCTAACAGTTTATGGGTTGCTTCATACGCTATTTCAGGTCGTATCGACAATCCTAACTTTAACTACTTCCCATCAATGAACGGTGTTTCAATTTGGCAATTTACTGATAACTGGCGTGGCCTTAACGTAGACGGTAACATCAACGTTTTGCCACTTTCATCATCAGGTAATGCAGTTTCTCAAGCTCCTAAGAAGAATACCGGTAAGGCTCGTGTATTGAAGCACAACGCTTATGTTTACGATAAGAACGGCAAGCGTAAGAAGCACAAGGTCTTGAAGAAGAACCATTCTGTTACTGTTCACGGTAAGAAGACTATTCATGGTAAAAAGTACTACAAGATTGGCAAAAACAAATACATCAAGGCTGCTAACCTTTACTAAAAAATAATTAGCTATCAAAAAATGCACCAGGTAAAAACTTACCTGATGCATTTTATTTTGCTTTTTTTACTTTAAGAACTTATCGCCTGCAATGTGACGGTAAAAGTTTGCTTTAGCAGTTTGGTAATATGGAGTAACCCATAAATAGCCAATTCCGCAGGTTATGGCGGCCAAAATGTTCCAGCCTAGGAAACTTAAGTCAAAGATAAACAAAGCCATCTTGTGGCCCTTCATGAGCTCCTTGCTGGCATTAATTCCGTCAGTTGCACTGACTTGCTTACCGCTGGCTACCATGTCCTTCACGATATACGGTGTCATGGAATAAGAATAAGCCTTGATAATACCTGGGATAATCAAAAGCCAAGTCCATAAGAATGTAAAAATAGAAACCAGCACGAAATTAATCAATTCTGGACCAAAGCGATTCTCAGTAAAGACTGAAAATGCAGCCATATATGGTTTTTCTTCTTTTTGATCGTCTCTTAATTCTAGAAATGCAATGTTTCTACTCAAACCAATGAAACTACCGATCCAAAGGAGAATTGATCCAATTGGACTAGCAAATTGGTAGAAAATATTGGTTCCGTCATAATTTATGTAAGTTTCATCTAACCAGTGACCAGCGCCAGTAAAAATGCCAACGATAATTGCGGTAATCAAGAAGACAATTATTGCCCAGCCCCAATTTCCACGTAAGTATTGCTTGGCATTGTCTTTTAATTCTTTTCTTGTAACAGCCATTTTCCCACTCTTTCTATATCAGTTACATAATTAGTGTCACCTAAACGTAGATTATAGTCAATAAAAAATGGTATCAAAAAAAGCCTAATTCCACCAACACGGAACTAGGCTCACACAGTGTTGACCGCCGTCTCTGACCACATATAGAAGATAACATTTTCGCTACCGGAGAAAATGACTACTACTAGCGGCGGTACATGAAAATTCTAGCATTCAAAAATATAAAAAACAAGCAAAATGACACGGATTGATACAGATTGTTATTTTGATAGTTATAATCCACAAATAATTGCGATAATACCAAAGATAATTTGTAATACTGCTATTGCAAGATGACCTGCGTTTTTACCTTCTTTGAGGGGATGCTCAGCATTAATAGATTTGTGAATTTGCCAAGCGTTATAAATTCCGATAATTGTTACAAAAATTCCTGCAACAATTGCAGTCCACTTATAGATAGCACCATTATTGGCATTGCCAGCAGACCATAAGATGATTAGCCCAATGCCTATGATAATTAAAGCATAACCGATTCTTCTACTATTGCGTCCAACGTTGGCAGCATTATATCCTTTATTGCCAGCAGTTTGCTTCATAACAGAATTACTAATTAAAATTTGAACAATACCCATTATTGCAATAAAAACAAATACACCATATGTAACTAAAGTTGCCATAATATTCGCGCTTTCCAATTAAATCGCTTTCATAATTCACTTACATACGCAAAAAAGACGAGGCTCAACGCCTCGTCTTTTCTCTTTAATTAAAGTGCAGCATTATCGACATAATGCGGTTTACTTTCTTTTTAATCTTACCAAATTCGCCATGAGTAGTGTGATTATCCTGAATAATAATCATGTCCTTAGCACCTTTGGTAGTACGCAAGAAGGTGTAATAACCTTCACCAGCACCATTAGCTGCCTTGTACTTCTTCAAGTTATAAAAACCACCATTGTAGTATGACGGTGCCTTACCCTTGAAAAGCACTTTTCTGCTTTCTTTAGTCAGTAATTTACCATGTAGGATATACTCAATCGTTTTTGCTAAATCAGCATTAGACATCACAATAGAGCCTGCACCTAATTCATTATGTGCATCCTTCACAGCCTGATCATGATCAACTCTCATGAATTGACCAGAACTTCTTTCGTAGCCTGGAACCCAGCCTGCAGATTTCAACTTAGTCATGCTTGACCATAAAAATTCGGTTTGCTTTAACTTAAGCGGCTTGATGTAAGTCTCACGGAATAGCTTTTCATAAGACTTATGTTCAAGCTTAGACAAGATACCACAAAGGTAAATGTAGTTTACAGCTGTATAATGCCACTTGCCTAACTTTCTACCGTCAAACACAGTGTATTTTGCATCATGAGCAATATTGGCTTCATCTGAAATAAATTCCGGTGTCCCCAATTGTTGATCAGTTTCTAGATCTAATCCAGAAGTCATGGTTAACAAGTTGCTAATCTTGACATTATCTGCACCATCTACGTTAGGGTAAAACTTAGAAAGTGGATCATCTAAACTCAGCTTTCCCTTTTGTACCTCACGCATGACCATCGCAGCAGTCATTGATTTTTGCACTGAATTAATCAAATAACTAGTGTCAGTACTATTATTTGTAGCGTACTCAAGTAAAGGTTTTCTGTTGCTTGTTACCAAGACAGATCCTTTAATGCCTAAACGATCAATAGCCTGGCGCACTACTTTGCTTTTAAACTGTTCTTATTAGTCAAATCGACGCTCTTAACATCGTCTTTATTCTGCCACTTCTTGGAGTAGTAGTAGTTAGACATGTAGTAGTTGTAACGTCTATTTGGTAATTCCATGAATGGTTTAACAGCTTGATCAACTGCAACCCATCCTTTCCAACCTAAGTGAATAGTATCTTCCATGAAGTACTTTTCATTACCACGTTTTGAAAGATCTACTACATTTTCAAAACCTTGGTTAACAAGTTGGTGCTCAATCTTAGCAACAGATTCCTGGTACATCTTTTCTGATAAACCAGTGTATTTCATCCATTTTCCGTTAATTGGAGGAATAATGAACAATACATTAGTATGTTGCTTAGCAAATTGTTCCAGCATTAATTGGAAGTCACCATATTCAACTGAGTGAACATAGTCGAAATTACGTTGACTACCCTTCAAACGCTTCAATACCTTCTTAGGCAAACGAGTTCTATAGAAAGTATTGTCAATTCCTAAGTTATTTGAATTAGTATGCATTGCAGCTTGTTCTGCAGCGACCTTATTCAAAGCCTTAACAGAGTATGCACTTGGTAAAACTTTAGCTTTCTTTTGAATCTTATTTACACGATCGCGCAATTGGAATGCACTGAAGAAGTTATCTTCATTACTGAGCATTCTACGACGATTGTTTAAGTAAAACTTTTGGAAAGTGGTTAGTTTCTTACCTTCCGCAATTTGCTGAAGACTATTCTTAATTTCGCCCTTAACGTCTGGCATTTCAAGCAAACGCTTAGCAGCGTAACGATCAGTCTTATTATTCTTAGCACTTAACAAGAAATTACATGCTTGAAGTGGTGAATAATACAAAGCAAAGGCATTAGGATCTTGACCCTTTTTGGTAAACCATTGTGGTGAAATAATCACAACAGCCTTTTTATTCTTAAGTTGCTTAGCTGTGCCTTGCATCCCTAAAAACTGAGCCAAAGATTGACTACCTGGACCACCAAGCAAGAATGGACGGTAATTTCTATGATACTTTTCCGCAATTACACTAGGGTGCAATGGATCAAATCTTGATAATTCACTTGAACCATAGAAAGGTACATAGCCGTCATCAAAAGCTTCTTGCTTCATTGTACTGCCCTTAAAGACAGTAGTATTTTGTGAAGCAGCAGCTTCATAGATTGTTTGCTTAGAAAAAGTTCTTTCCCAGGGAATAAGGAATACAACTAATAAAAGGATAAAAGCGCAAATAACTGGGCCAAAAATTTGCCACAGCCGGCGTTTATTACTCATTTTCTAAGCTTTCCACCTTTGCAACAATCTTATTTGGAGTATCCCATTCAGCACGCTTGAATTCTGAAACGGGAACATCAATATCAAACTTTTCTTGTAAGCTCAAAAGCATTTGTACACTTGCCATTGAGTCCATCAAACCATTGTCAAAGATGTTTTCATCCATTTGATCTGATAAATCTTCACCAGTTAAATCGTTTAAAATGTCTAATACGCCTTGTTTAGTGTCCATAATTAATACCTCTATTCAACACAAATACTTAATTAATATCATTCCATATTATATAAGCTTATTTCCAACCGAACCATAGTTGACTAAGAAATCCTGAGAAAATCAAGAAACTGAAGCAAACTACGTTAAAGGTTAAGAAAATGGCGAACCATTCAGTAAACTTGTTAGATGGAATTTGCTTCTTATGCTTTCCCTTAAATCTAAGCCACATATCGTTGATACAAATAGCTGAAGCGTGGAAGATACCATAAACAATATAATACCACGTTAAGCCGTGCCAGAAACCCTGGATTAAGAACAACAGGAAGTAAGAAACTTGTGACAATCTAATTCGATTCTTAAACAATTTTTTCTTCATTGCAAAGAAAGAGAATCGCATATAGATGTAGTCACGGAACCAGAATGACAAAGTCATATGCCAACGATTCCAGAAATCTTTAATGTTCTTAGAAATAAATGGCTTATTGAAGTTCATTGGGGTATGAATACCCATGAAGTATGAAATTGATACGGCAAATAATGAATAACCTGCAAAGTCAAAGAACAAGTACATGCTGTAACAATACATGTAAGCAAGTACCCACCATGAAAGCTTCAAACCACCATTTGCATTGCCGACTGCTAATGCAGAGGCAGTGATCTTTGGTAACCAATAAGTACCAAAGAACCAACCAATAACAAACTTATATAAAAAGCCTTGGAATAAATATCTTACTGCATATTGCAAATCAGTAATATATGCATCCCTTGTAGGAACCTTTTCATAATCCTTCTTAAATCTACGGTAACGATCAATAGGACCTGATGAAATGGTTGGGAAGAAGAGCAAGAATCTTGCATAAGTTACAGGATCTACCTTCTTAATCGCACCATCACGCATTTCCATAATAACTTGAACGGTCTTAAAGGTTACATATGAAATACCTAAGAACCCAATTACAAAGCCGATGGAATTATCAGGAAAAGCAGTTAAATATTTAACTGCAGCTAATGGAATAATTGCCAGAATTACTGCTAAGCTAAATACCCAAGTCTTATTTTTACCGTGATGACGATAATACTGATAAGCAAAGGTCAAAATAAACTCATAAACCAGCCAGATTAATAAGTTAACCCCTTGTTGCCAGTGACTACCATCAAAAATCAAGAATAAGAAAACAATTGAGAAAATTGCTTCATATGTCTTGAAACGATGACCGAAGTATAACCCCAAAATGATTGGGATTAAAGCAATCATCAAATAAATGAAATATTGCGGATTTGAATAAGGTTGTAAGTTAATGAAATTAAAATTCACTACTTATTAACCTCCTTAATAACCGCTTTGATATCTACCTTGCCATTTTGAGAAATTGGCAATTTATCTTGGTAAACAAAACGTTGTGGAATCATGTAAGGCATAACGTTCTTAGCTAAATCTTCACGAATTTCCTTAGTTAAAGCAGCTTCTGAGTGCTGACACGCTACGCCTTCCTTTAATTCGATTTCTGCAACGATTTGCTTAACAGTGTGGTCCTTATTGTATTTAGGTGCCGCAACGCCATAACGAACGTATTTATTCTTAGTTAAGTAGAAGTTGATTTCTTCAAGTTCGATTCTGTAACCATTGAACTTAATTTGGAAGTCAATTCTACCGCGATAAAATAGCATATCGCCATCAAAGAATCCGGCATCCCCACTGCGGTAGCTAGCATACTTTTCGCCATCTTTATGGAAGAAAGCAGCTTCCGTTTTTTCTGGGTTATTCATGTAACCCTTAGAAACGCTAGGACCGTTAATGATAATTTCACCTTCGCCAGGTTTATCACCCTTTGAAGTATCAATTGTAATCTTAGTATCTTCCTTAACTTTACCAATTGGCAAACGGTCATACTTTTCAAGTACTTCGTCAGTAATTTCGACTTGAGTAACAGCAACTGTAGTTTCAGTTGGGCCGTAAGTATTGAAAATATGACTAGTAGGGAATTTCTTCTTAAGCATGTCTGCTTCACTGTGTGGTAATTCTTCTCCACAGAATAAGAAGTGAGTCAAATCTGGGTGATGTTCACTATCAAAAGTCTTATCTAAGAAGCACATTTGTGCAAATGATGGTGTAGATACCCATACGTTGAATTGCATCTTTGGCAAAGTCTGGAATAATTGACCAAAGTTTTGAGTAACATCATGTGGAAGTACCACTAACTTACCAGCAGAAACAAGTGCTGGGTAAAGACTCATAACTGACAAGTCGAAAGAATATGGTGCTTGTGCCAAGAAGCTTGGATTTTCTGGCAAATTGAAGTCTGATAATTCCCAGTTTACGAAACTAAGCAAATTGTCATGACTAATTTGTACACCCTTAGGCTTACCAGTTGTACCTGAAGTAAAGATAATGTAGTAATTATCGTCGCCTTCGACAAAATCGTCTTCATTAACAGTAAAGTCGCCATCTTCAACTTCACTAGCCTTAAGCACTTGAACATCAGACAAATCAACATCTGGCAATGGATCAATTTCCAAAACTATTGGTGATTTTGAAACATCTTGGATCATGGTCAAACGTTCAGCGTTTGAGTAGCTAGCAATTGGAATATATGCGTGACCTGACTTAACACAGCCAAGGAAACTAGCAACCATTTCAAAAGTTTGACCACCCCAGATCATGATTGGAGCATGATCTGGAATATCCATCGCAGCAATCTTGTGTGCCCACGCATTGGAACGCTGCTTAAGTTCGCCATATGTATTGGTTTTACCAAGATAGTCGTAAACAACACGATCTGGTTCTTGTTCAGCTATCTCATCTATTCTCTTAATAACATCTTGAATCATGTAACAGCACCTACCTTAAAATTCGTTATAAATGAAATGAACTGAAGTAAGTCCACTATATTCATACAAATAAATAAGGGCCATCAGGATCCCAAAATAAACAATCGTTTTCAAGACAAACATACCGACGCGTTTGCCTCGAGAATCAATTTTCGATTTCTTATCCATTGTTTCTCCCTCAAGTAATATTTTTGTAACATTTTATTACTTTGTCTTATATTACTACAAATAGCAACAATCAGCGCATCATCGCTATATATTTTAACAAATTTAAACTTTTTCTTAAATTAAGGCTGCATAAAATATACGGAAAGCGTTTTATTATTGCATTTTTTTGCAATTGCGGTATGCGAAGTACAGCGGAATGGCTATAATTACCGCAACAAAAATTAAAGCAAAGATCAATAGTCGCATCATATTTTTAGGATCAGTCCAACGATCGCTTTTTGCCGTGGCCAAAATATACGCTGCAAACAATACGATAATGATTAATTCGCCTAAACAAAACCATGAGTGTAGATTTTGATACAAATACAGATACGTTGTTGCAGGCAGCAGGCAAAACCAGCCCGCAAAACGCAACCAAAAGATTTCCTTTTGACGGTAATTGAGATTCATCGCTTGTTTCCTTTCATCCTAATTGCCAAACAACGCATTAATATTGATGGATAAAATCCGATCCATTACTACAACATTCGGCTTAGCATATTGCTGCGACGCGGATTCAAATAGACAAAGTAGTTGCCCTTTATAAGCTGTAATCTGCTCCAAATATGGCGGCATTTCTAGTTCTAACTCCGCATTCTTTTCATCTAATGCATTTAAGGCAGAAGTTGGGAAAACGTACAGCTTAGAACTACCGCTACCGTATGACTGACTCAAGAAGATCTTATTTTGATAAATTGCAATCCCTTGAATCTGCTTATCCATGCTAGTTTCGCCAGTTGGATCTGACCACTGCAGCGTACCCGTAACAGATTTCACTTCATTATTAGTAATCGAACCTTTGTTTTTGCCGCTACGAGCAATTCGATATGCCGCAACTTTGCCGCGTCCATACATATTGAAGAATCCAACAAATAATTGACTGTCATAATAGGTAACTGCAGATGCTTTTTCAACTGCTGGAATTGCAATCTGGTGATCATATTTAATTGGAATTCTGCTTCCTGGCTTATATTCTTTCATTTCTTTTAATGAAAATGCGGCTAAAGCTGAGGACTTACCTAATGAACCTGTAATCCAAATATTTTTAGCAACGGGATCATATGCAATACCGCCTAAATGCGGCCTACCTGGAACTTGAATTGTCTTAATATATTTACCCGTCTTTTTATCTAAAACATAGATAACGGAAGCATGAACATGATCCCCGTCATAGGCAGTAATTAAAATGTACTTGCTCGCTACCGCGATTCCTTGAGGCGTCATTGCAGTTGCTACATCGTATTTTTTAGTTTTAAAATTGTAGGCCTTAGTTGAAATCAGTCCTGGAATAATAAAATCTTTTCCGTCCCATGTCCTCGGCGGAACATAAGTAGATACTTTATTAATAAAAGGATAGTTTTCACGTAAAGCTTTTTGATAGTTTTTGAAATTATGCCAAGCTGCACTCGTATTTGTTCCATCATTAGCTTTTACTACTTTAGGACGCTCTCGCAGCATCTCTTGTTTCTGCAACCATTGATAGCCAAAATAGCCGCCTGTTCCGACACCTACTAAGATGAGAACAGTTATTATCAATTGCAAAACAAACTTTCCAAATTTTTTCACCGAACTGTTCCTTTCTTTACCTTTTTGACATGTCTAACATTATAGCCACATTCATTATACTTTTACTAATCTGCCACGAATTTTCATTAAAAATATAGATTTTTCGAAAATAAAGTTTATTTCGTCACACTTTTTTCACAATTTAAGGTTATACTATGTAATGTAGCAAGTAAGACTTCCACTTACTACTACAACTCAACTTTTTTGTTTTTCATTCATACTCCTCCAAGTAAATAATGAAAATAAAAAGAATTGACTTACTCCAATTAGTCAATTTCATATCTATCCCTTTCGGCTCACGTGCGTTGCGTGAGCTTTTCTTATGCCCAAAATCAATTTCTTAAATACTTCACAAGCAAATCTTTACCTTTTCATAAGAATTTGAACATTTTTAATTCACATTTAGCCTGTATTATAAAAAATGTAACAAGGCGGTAGAAACTTGTTACATACTCCCACTTTTTTATTTCATTCATTCTTACTCCTCCAAAGTAGATGAAACTAATAAGGTCCGCAAAATCTTGCGGGCCTTTTCCTTTTTTCCTGTATACTTAAGATAGAAAAGAGGCGCAAATATGTTTTCACCATCAATCAAACACTTAATTCAAGAAAAATCAGGTTCGTTTTTAATTCCAGCTAGCCGGATTGCCTTTGTTCAAGATGACAATCCTTTATATCATGCCTTTTTAATCCTTACTAAAGTTAAATATTCTAAAATTCCAGTTTTAGATAAAGATAAAAAAGTGGTTGGTCTGCTTAGTTTAGCGATGATTACAGACAAGATGCTAACGAATGAAGAAATTTCTACCGCACCTTTAGATCAATTAAAGGTTAAAGATGTCATGCAAACCAAGTTCGATAAAATAAATTTTGTCGAAACTACGCTAGAGGCGCAGCTTCATTTATTGATTAACAACGCCTTTTTACCGGTCGTCGATGACCGCGGCGTTTTCCAAGGATTACTTACTAGACGAGAGTGGATCAAAGCCTTTAACTATGTTACCCATACATATGATAAGCACTACAAGTCAATCAAAATAAAATAACCCACGGGCAGTCTATTATGGACTGCCTTTTTTAATGAAGAAAAATAGAATTCTATTTACGTATTCTTATGATAAAAGAATGTTAGAATGTTTTGAGTAGAGTGATATATTTACTTTTTTGGAGGCTATACATATGAAACGTCAATGGAAATTTATTGTCGTTTTAATTGCCGGGGTAATAAGTTTAATTTTTGAATTTGGTTTACATGCTTCTACTCTATTTGTAACGCCAATTCTTAAATTGCAAATGAATCCACAAGCAATTATCATCGACATTTTGGGTATTTGGATTTCCGTTCTTTTGTTAATGGAAATATTCAATGACTGGAAATCCGGCCGTTACGGTGTCGATATTTTAGCCGTAATTGCGATTGTTTCTACTATTTTAATCAACAATTATTGGGCTGAATGGATGATCTTGGTAATGTCTACTGGTGGTGAAACTCTGGAGGACTACGCTACAGGTCAAGCCAGCAAGGAATTGCGTTCCCTTTTGAACAATACTCCTAGAATCGCCAACAAGTTAATCAACGGCAAGATTACCGAAGTCAATGTTGATGATTTGAAAATCGGTGACATTGTTTTAATTAAACCAGGTCAACAAGTTCCAGTTGATGGTGAAATTGTTAAAGGTGAATCAAACTTTGACCAATCATCATTGACCGGTGAATCTGTTCCTGTTGCTAAAAAGCCAGGCGATGACTTGATGTCTGGTTCCGTTAACGGTGATGCTGCCGTCCAGATGAAGGTTACTAAGGCTGCTAAGGACTCAGAATATCAGTCAATTGTCGCTTTGGTTAAGTCATCACAAGCTCAACCAGCTAAGTTCGTTAAGATGGCCGACCGTTACGCCGTTCCATTTACCATCATCTCATTGATTATTGGTGGTGTTGCATGGGCAGTGTCTGGGGATGCTACAAGATTTGCGGAAGTTATGGTTGTTGCTTCTCCATGTCCACTTTTGATCGCAGCTCCTGTTGCTTTAGTCAGTGGTATGAGTTCAATGTCAGCTCACCACATTATTGTTAAGTCAGGTCCAACTCTTGAAAAGTTAGCTCGTGCTAAGACTTTTGCCTTTGATAAGACTGGTACTTTAACTGAAAATCAATTGGTGGTTGACCAAATCATCCCTGAAGGCGATGCTCTTTCAAAAGAAGAATTACAAAGCTTAGCTGCTAGTGTTGAACAACAATCTAGCCACGTTATTGCCAGTTCTTTGGTTAAGGCTACTGACAGCAAGTTAATCAAGCCAGTTACCAACTTAAAGGAAACTACCGCTCAAGGTGTTGAAGGTGACGTCAATGGCAAGCATGTTAAGGTGGGTAAATTAAGTTTCGTAGATCCTAATCATGAAAAGATTGACATAACTTCAACTGCTGTCTTCGTTTCAGTCGATGGCAAGTTTGCCGGTTACATTACTATGATGGATGAAATTCGTCCAGAAACGGCTGATACAATTGCGAAGTTGAAGCGCCAAGGTGCAGAAGACATCATGATGCTTACTGGTGACCACAAGCAAGTTGCTGAAAAGGTTGGTAAAAAAGCTGGCATTACTGATATTCGTGCCGATCTTTTACCAGCTGAAAAGATTAAGGCTATCAAGGAAGTACCAAAAGACTTGCGTCCTGTCGTTATGACTGGTGACGGTGTTAACGATGCTCCAAGTTTAACTGCCGCTGATGTCGGTATCGCTATGGGTGCTAAAGGCGCAACAGCTGCCAGTGAAAGTGCCGATGCCGTTATCATGGTTAACGATTTATCTAAGGTTAATGATGCGGTTGCTATTTCTAAACATACAATGAAGGTTGCCAACATCGATGTTTTAACTGCTATTGGTGTGGTTATCATCATCGAATTGATCGCCTTCACCGGTGTCATTCCTGCCTTTTGGGGTGCTATCTTACAGGAAGTTGTCGACATGATCACTATCAGTTTGGGACTTCTTGCTAAGACTAAGCCAAGCAATAAGCAATTTGGTTTGGAAGAGTAAGTAAAAATTAGATATTAACAAAATAAAAAGCTCTAGAGTCGAGATGATTCTAGAGCTTTTTATTTTATTAAATTGTTTAACTCTAAAGGTATCATATTATAATCTTAAAGAAAGAGACCACATCATTATAAGTAATTCTCTTAGCATAATTTCTAAACATCACCAAGGAGTACCATATCTGAAGATGAAAACTAAAATAATATCAATAATACTTTTGATACTCATCGTCCCACCTATTCTTTTCTGTGTACTTAATTCTAGTTACGAGTTATACGTTAATCATCAAGAAAATATTGCATACAGTAAAATGCAATTAGTCTTGAGCCCGTAAAAGCTCGAATAAAATTCTTTCACATCTATGAATATAAAAGTTCATTTTCTAATCAAAAAACATTGAATAAGAATAGACAACTCTTCAACAAAGTTGGATATAAGATAGGCAAACATGATGATCTAGAAACGCCTTATAAATATTCAATCAGTGCCCTAAAATCAAACGGAAAATGGACAGTTTATATTAAAGAAGAACCGTTTGGCAAGGAAAAAAGTTATCGCGAAGATTGATTTAATTGCAACCTAATTTGCATCTAGTTTAGGAAAATATTAAAATTAAACTCAACTGAATATTTCATTTAGTGGTTGGGTTTTTATCAGAATAAAAGCTTTCAAGATTTGCTTCTTTGGGTCAAGAGGCACCTTGAAGGCTTTTTGCTTTTTTATAGAAAGGGAATACATGCATTTTTTAGGGGAATTAATCTTAATCCTATTAACTACAGTCTTATTAGGTCAGCTCTTTGCTCGCTTTAATATGCCTGCAGTTATCGGACAATTATTGTCAGGAATCTTACTTGGACCAGCTATCCTAAATTGGGTAACGCCAAACGATATTGTCAGTCTATTCTCAGAATTCGGGGTTATCCTGTTAATGTTCTTAGCAGGCCTGGAAAGTGACCTCGATTTACTAAAGAAATACTTCAAATTAAGTTTCACCGTCGCTAGTGTCGGGGTTATCTTACCAGTTGTCTTCATGGGAATTGCCAGCTACTTCTTCGGTATGAAGCCACTTGAGGCACTCTTTATCGGAATTGTCTTTGCGGCAACCAGTGTTTCAATTTCGGTTGTAGTATTGCAAGAAGCACGACAACTTCATACCCGTGCCGGTACAGCAATTTTAGGTGCGGCTGTAGTTGATGATATCTTAGCCGTAGTTGTTTTAAGTTTGTTCACTACTTTCAGTCACGAAGGCGGTAAGAGCGGTTTAACTAACAACTTCTTTATCAATATTTTGATTGAAATTGTCTACTTTGTAGTTGTTTGGGTCATCTTTAAGTTCGTTGCCCCATACTTTATGAAGGCTTCCGAAAAAATCGATGTTGACTACTCTGTAGTTATCGGTTCGCTTGTCTTAGCTTTAACTATGGCTTGGGCTGCCGACTTTGTTGGATTATCTGCCGTTGTAGGTGCATTCTTTGGTGGCTTGGCTATTAGACAGACGCCACAATATAAAGAAGTTCACTCTTCAGTTTCCGCAATCGGTTATGCGATCTTTATTCCGGTATTCTTTGCCGACATCGGTCTTTCAATGACCTTTGAGAGCTTCTTCAAGGATATTTGGTTCATTATCGTAATGACAATCTTAGCTCTCTTATCTAAATTCTGGGCTGGTAAATACTCAAGTGAAGTCTTCGGCTTTACTAAAAATGAGGGTAACATTGTAGGTGCCGGTATGATTTCTCGTGGTGAAGTTGCCTTAATCGTGGCACAGATCGGGATTACCCATCACCTCTTCCCTGAAGATATTTACTCAAGCTTGATTTTGGTAATCATCGTTACAACGGTACTTTCACCATTTATTTTGAATTATTTCATTAAGAAACAAAAAGATAGTAAAGAATTTATGTAAAAGAAAATCCTCGACAAAAACGTCGGGGATTTTTTCATGTTCGCTTGTGAACAAATACTAGATTTTTTAATTATAAAGTGTAGACACAATTTAGCCTACATAATATAATACTGTTAGGAGATGATAGAACATGTTACAAACACCAAATAATATTAAAGCAGTTACTGCTCGTGACTTACGTAATAACTTTAAAAAAATTGCTGATGACATTAATGACTATGATACTACAGTTATCGTTGCTCGTCCTAAAGACAAAAACGTCGTAATTATTTCACAAAAAGAATATGATTCATGGCAAGAGACCTCATATCTTCTAGGGACTAAGGCAAATCGTGATGCATTAGCGGAAGCTAAAGAATCGTTTGAAAATAAAGACACCCGAAACAAAATCTTAACTCCAGAAGAATTCGAGGCTCTAACTAAAGATGACGAAGCTTAACGTAAATTTTAACTATAATGCCTGGGATGAATATCTAGAGTGGAAGAAAGAAGATAAAAAAACTTCCAAGAAAATCGATAGCCTCATTAAAGATTGTCAACGCCATCCATTCACTGGAAAAGGAAAACCCGAACCTTTAAAGGCAAATTTAAGCGGTGCATGGTCTCGACAAATTAATCACAAAGATCGTATGGTTTATTCAGTTACGGCAACAGAACTTCAAATATGGCAACTAAAATATCACTATTCTAAATAGAAAATCCTCGACAAAAACGTCGGGGATTTTTTCATATTCTTAAACAAACTGTTCTAAATCGATTACTTGATCATATCTCTGTAACTCTTCTGGTTCATAATGGTGAATTACTTCCACAAAGGTCAAATCAGACTCTAACAAGTAATCATGAATCTGATCTGAGGTCTTTTTATCAAGAGATGCATTAATTTCATCAAGCAGCAACACTGGCCGCTTCATTAAAATGGCCCGAGCTAATTCAATTCTTGCCAGCTGCCCGCCTGATAATTGATCCGCATTATCCCCTAAAGAATAATCCCATCCCTTCTCTTTCACGATGGTGTCTAGTCCCAACTTGGTGCAGACTTCCATTACCATTTCCCGGGAAATATCTGCGCCTAGTGTCAAATTAAAACACAAGGTATCTGCAAAAATCACTGGACTTTGACTAGCGTATGAAAAGATATTAGCAAATTCTCCAGCCTTAGCTTGGCTATTATTCAAAATAATATCTTTAGCCTGACCGAATTCTCCTGTCATTAAATATTGCAAAAGCGTTGATTTCCCGGTACCCGATGGCCCAATAACTGCTACTTTTTGTTCAGCCTTAATCTTTAAATTAAGACGTCTAGCCAACTCCTGATCTTTTCTAATTAAAGTTAAATCATCCACTTCCAATTCACTAAAATCATTTTCAGAAACGTCTTCAGTTTTCTTACCTTCGGCAATATACTTTTCAGCTTTAGCAACAATCTTTTTAGTAGTTGATAACTTATTGCGACCTTCTAAAATTGTCAAAATTGGATTAACAAAAGAATTCGACAACTGCACAATTGCAAATAATGCACCCAATGTAGTTTGTCCATTAACTACCATGTAAATCCCTACTAAGAATGGCACTGTAAAGGTAAACAAGTTAGCAATCAAGCTGACCCATGAAACTGTGTCCAAGTTCAGTAAATTCATCTTGCGCAGTGCTGCTTCTAATTGGTTAACAAATACCCTACTCTTCTTAACAGCATTATCTTGCTTGCCATACAACTTGAATGTTGAACTACCGGCTAAAAAATTCTTGATATGACTAACATACTTATCATTGGCGTTGGTCCAATTTTCGGAAGCAGTTTGAATTTTCTTTTGAAAAAGGCTGGATACAATCATCGGTAAGCATGAACCTATTAGAAAAAGCAAGGTTACTAACCAGTTAACCGACAATGCATAGACTAATGCAAAAATAATCATGTACGCTTGCATCATAATTTCAATTTCTGCATCAAAGCGATTAGTTTCTAAGAGCTTAAAATCTGTAGTTAGATAACCTAAGCTAGTAGTATTTTCATCACTAGATTGTTTAAGCATCCCTTTTAAGATGCCAAGCCGTAAAGTAGTATTTGCTTCCTGAATCGCACCTGTTTTTAAGCGATTGAAAATAAGTGAAGCTAAAAAGGTAATCAATAAGCCGCTAACAGCAATTAGCAAAATTTGCGGTAAGTCATTAAAGCTTCTTTGCGTAGCAATATTAGTCAATGCCTGCACCATATAAGCCACGATAATCTGTTGCATACTGGCAATTAAGCCGAAGATAATCATGCTGATGAATTTAGAATGTGAAGAGTATTTGTAAATCATATTTCTATCCCCTGTAACTTACCGTTATGTCACCATTTGAATTATCAATACTTAATACTCTTCGCGCCTTGTCATTTTTGCTGTAAGAGTCGCCTTTATTTGAACCATTTATCTCAACGTGTCCATTCGACGTATCCAGATCATAACCGTCAGCTGTACTATGATCGACCATAATATTACCATTTGAAAGATCAATTTCACCTTGACTAACAGCAATGCCTTGAACCGTAACGCTACGGTTAGAATCATCGATTTCAATATTTTTCAACTTTTCATCTGGCAGTCCAATCGTAATTTGCGGTACTACAGAATGTTTTTTGAATAAGTCAAAGAGATTTCTATTAACTACCTTAATACCATCTTTATCTTCAACAATTAATTGCTTATTCTTGACTTCAACTTTTGGAAGCAACTTATGTCTTCCCTCAAAAAGAACACGGTAATGATTGCCTTGTTTGACTTTAATATTGGCATTACTGGTATCAACTTTTACTTGATTAAATTTGCGGTTGGTTAAAACTTTTTGTACTACTTGTTCTGAACTAGCTTTATTCATATCCTGCACCTTTAAAATTCCTAAGATAACTAACATAATTACAATAGCCAAAATTAACATTTTCATTCCTCTTTTCATTTCTATCCCTCGCTACTTGAATTGTTCTTAGTATCGCAGGATAATGAATGAAAATGTAAGGAATTTGCAGATCTGCAAATCGAGGTATGACATGTTTAAATATGGTTCAGTTTATAAAGATTTACGCAAAGGACAAGAAATCACGCAAACTGAGGCGTGCCAGGGAATTTGTTCAATTTCTAAACTTTCTCGCTGGGAAAACAACCAGGTAGAAGTAGAATTCAGTACGGCAATTGCGTTACTTAAGCGCATTAACATTACGCTAGATGAATTCACCGAACGTGCAAATATCGAAGCGGAATTTGAACTGCCTGATGAAATAATTGCGGCAATCAAGGATGAAGACGTTCCCGTATTACGTAAATACGTGCAGGCTCATTTAGCTAAATATCACGCTAGCAAAAACATCCTTGAATTAAAGAATATTATGCTAGTCTGTAACCAACTGCTTTTAATTGATGGGAAGAATTACTTGACCACTGCTGATATTCAAAGAATTGGTTCTTACCTACTGCACACAACAGTTTGGTCAAAATATAATATTATCTTGTTTGCCAATTCACCTTTCTTGTTGAATTCCGAAATTGGTTTCAAGATCGCTATGCGAATCGTTCATAACTTTGACCAAGTGAACGATTTGAGGGATAATCTCACAATCTTTATGGGCGGTCTCTCGGACACTGTTATTGCTTTTATCTTTAAAAAGAAACTAGACTATGCACAACAGCTATTAGATGAATTGCGTAGGGTTGAACTTCCGCCTCATTTCATGTTCTTTGATCTCTCCTTAACCTTTTTACAACGGGTCATCGACTATTGTCATACTGGAGATGAACAGCCAGTTCTAGCAATATTCAATAATTTGATACAATTAAACTGCTCACAACATGCACAACAATTATTAGAAGCCTTCAAGGATGTTAAACAAATTTGGGAGGACGATGAATGAATTCTACAGAGAAAATACGCTTAGCTAAAAAGATTCCCGCAATCATTGCAATTATTGCCTGGGTCATAACTATTATTTTCATGGCAGTCAAAATTTACGGCTGGATGCAAGATCCACACCTACCTGCTATCCATGATCAATTTGTTGCTATTATTGGCTTTATTCCATTAGTTAGTGGCTTTCATCCTGGCATTTGGAGCTTTGATATTGCGGTCTTTGCCACTATTGTTTGGCTAATTTTGCGTTCTTTTTATGGAAAAGAAAATCGTTCCCACTAACGTTAGAACGATTTTTCGTGTTCGCTTGTGAACGTATATTTGGATTTAGTATAATTTTATCTGTAGAAAAGCTGAAGCGGTGGCTATCCTTGAAGGAGATGGTGCTTATGAGTGATTTTTGACTCATGCCAACATCCTAATAGAAAGGAGACGCCTCGTGTCTGTATCAGACGCGTTGCAACTAATGTTAGATTTTGGCTCATTATATACTTCTAAAAAATACTTTATGATTGAGGGATAGGATGAAGAAAATTAAAGAAGATCTATTAGGCAGTATCATCGGTGGTGTAATTCTATTAATCGGTCTTAAGTTTATCAATTTAATTCCCTGGTCATGGCTACAAACTGGCATTAAGATTGGATTATTCTACATTGTAATTGATATTGTTTGTCTGTTATGGAAGCTTTATAAGTTCAAGAAAATATCTAAATCTGAATTAATCAATGACAAAATTGAATAACTAAAAAGGCTCCAATTGGAGCCTTTTACTATGGAGTCAAACATTATTTCAATAATTTTACCAGATTCTTACTCGTTGCTCTGGATCTAGCCACATACCATCGTTTTCACTGACATTGAATGCTTCATAAAATTCATCCAAACATTGAGCCGCAACGTTAGCTCTCATCTCTCCAGGAGCATGTGGATCAAGTTCTGCCAAGGTCTGTCTAACCTCAGGTCCCATCTTTCTACGCCAGATACGTGCCCAATTTTCAAACAATTCGGCCAAATTACCTTTTTCTTCGGCACATGCCTTAACGGCAGCAGTCAATCCACCGAGATCTGCGACATTTTCTCCCACGGTTTGATGACCATTGACTTTGGTTCTTCCAATCTGGATTCCATCAAATAGCTTTACTTCAGCTTGTGCTAATTCAGCAAATTTTTCGAAATCTTCTTTTGACCACCAATCACGTAAATTACCTTTTTCATCAAATTTAGAACCATTCGGATCAAAAGCATGACTAATTTCATGAGCAATTACAGCACCGATACCACCATAGTTTTCACTACTGGTATTCTCAGAACTGTAAAATGGTGCTTGAAAAATGGCAGCAGGGAAAGTAATGTCATTATTAGTAAGTGCATACCCAGCGTTAATGATCATCGCAGGCATATCTTCAGCCCAAAGTTGACGATCAAATTTTTGGTTCAATTTTGTAATGTTAAATGCTTGCTTAGTTTGTCTAATCTTACGAATGCTATCGTACAAATTATTACCGAGAGTAATTTGATCGTAGACCTCTGGCAGCTTAGTAGGATATCCGATTTTAACTATAATAATACTAAAACAAGTAATGAAGAAACTACCGTAACTGTAGATGCAAATTACAGTACTCCAATTATTACTTTTGATAATTCTGGTAAAGTAATTGAAGTTAGAACAGCGACTCCAGAAGAGAAGTTTACTGTTGATTATCTAGAAAAAGGCAGTCGTGCTGATAAAGTAGCTAGTTATATTGGACAATTTGGTGGAGATCAGGCAATTTATCGGATTAAGGGAACCAATAATTGGTTATATTCAATGGGAGTTACGCCGGCATCTAAGATAACTGCTCATAACTATGATTTAGAAAACTACTCACTTGTTAAATTCCCTAAAGCTGCCGACCTGTACAATGGTAATGGTGTATCATTGAATGCAAAAATGAAGAAGAACTATGAGTGGTGGAAAGTAGATAAGCTAGTTTACATTTGGATTCCAAGTGAAAATAAAATAGAAGAATTTTACCACCTCTCACCGTTTACTAAAGGCTACGAAATAGACTATATACAATATGCATCATATGAAATAGGCGCCAATACAACCATTTACGATAAGGGAGCATACGTCAAAACAAGTGATGTTCAATTGGTTTAACCCCATCTAACACTCCAGAAGAAGCACAAGCCGCTGCAATGAAGAAGTAAATTTCACTAGCAATCAAAAATCCCGTTACGTTTGATGTAACGGGATTTTTATATACTCTAATTTTCACTCTATCCAATAAAGCCCATAGCGTTATAACACATATGCACCAGCATCGAGTACCGCAAGTCCTTCGTCTGCATGTAGACCCAAGCTAGCACCATACCTAAGCCCCAATATACAAAGATAAACTTGCTAAGCATCGGATCATGCATATAAGCGAACAAGAAGCCACTAACAATGATGCCGAGCCACTTATTCGTAATCTTTTTCTTCGTGAAGAAAATATTGAAAAACATCCCTCTAAAGACGACTTCCTCACAAAACGGCGCAATAAAGACCACCATAATTTCAAACAAGCCCTTACTATGCAGCTCAATCTTATTCAATGCTTGTTGATTATTCGAAACGCCTCGGCCAACCAAGCTTAACATCACCATTGAGACAATAAGAATCAGAACAAAACCAATTATTGCAATGCCGATTCTTCGCATATCCCAGTGTGGCGCCTGATTAAACCCCCAATCATTGTGCTCCTTCAATTGCCGCTTATACAGATTGAAAATTACGAAGAGTACGATCACCGTTACCAGCGCGGTCACTAACGCACGCATATGATCTAATCTAATTCTTTGTGGGTAAAAATAAAATACTTGCAATTCGATATATAAAGCGAGCGACAAAATAGCTCCCGCAATATTTCCCAGGTAATGCCAAAATTTCGCCATTTTCTTATCAACACCTTGATTCTTTCATCTTTTAACTATTGTTTCCATTATAATAGAAATAACTCAAAATGACTAAGGAGGGGGCATCATGTTGAATGAAATCATCGCCTTTTTTGGGAGACGAGGCGAATTTTTCTACATCTCAGTTTTCATGCTAGTCATGTTCTTTGTCTTTTTAATCTCATGGCTAGTTGAACCACGTCGTTTAATTAATGGCGTGTTCTTTACCATTTTTCTTGCTTCAGTAGTAATTTGGATCACCGTTATGGTGCATAAAAGCACGAGTCACGGTTTGCAACGAGCCTATGATTTATTAGTCTTAGCGGCATTTTTCTTAATTACTGCTCTATTAATCTTCGCTTGGTTTTTTCTATTTTGGAACGCCTACTTTGTTTGGAAATATGAGAGTCATACGTTGCCTAACCTTTTAACATTAATTTTCGGATTCGTTGCTTTAATTCTGAGTCTGATGTTTTTATTCGGCCCAGGACAATACTTACCGCGCTGGCTCAGCGTCTTACTTGCCTCAATTCCAGCTATCGCTATTTACCTAGGCTTAGTTTTATACAATTTCTTGGTCAATCTGCTCTTATATCAAATCTACCCACGCCGTTACAAGCAAGATTATTTAATAGTACTAGGTGCTGGATTAATTAACGGTGATCGCGTTTCTAAGCTCCTTGCGGCTCGCATCAACCGGGCTATCCAATACTCTAACCGCCAATATCAAAAAGGCAGGAAGCGCCCTATTATCATCATGTCAGGCGGTCAAGGACCTGATGAAAAGATACCCGAAGCCGTAGCAATGGCAAAATTTGCCCGAAAACGGGGTATTAAGACTAACCACTTGCTAATTGAAGATAAATCCAAAAACACCTACCAAAATATGCTTTTTTCTAAGAGATTAGCTACTAAAGACTTTGGCGGTAGTAATTTTAAAGCCAAATTTTTTAGTAACAACTACCATATTTTTAGAGCGGCGCTTTTAGCTAAAGAAGTGGGCCTAAAAGCCAACGGTGTCGGTGCTTTTACTCGTTTTTACTATCTGCCTAACGCTATCATTCGCGAATTTGCCGGAGTGTTTGTCATGCATAAACGCCATCATTTCGTTATCATGGGAGTAATAGTTTTATTCTTTATCTTACAAGCTATCTTAATTGCGACAGGTAATATTAAGTTTAGTGTGATCTAAAACTATTTAGAAGAGAGGGACTGAATGCTACAACTAAAACACATTTTTAAATCATACAAGGTTGGAGACAATATCACCCATGCCCTAGATGATGTAACGATCTCGTTTAGAGATCAGGAATTTGTCGCCATCTTAGGACCAAGTGGTTCTGGTAAGACGACAATGTTGAACGTGATTGGCGGACTTGACCGTTATGACAAAGGTGATTTGATCATTAACGGCAAATCAACCAAGAATTTTAAGGAAACCGATTGGGATGCCTACCGCAACAACAGCGTCGGCTTTATTTTTCAAAATTATAATTTGATTCCCCACCTATCAATCATTGCTAACGTTGAATTGGGGATGAATTTATCCGGTGTTGGTAAAAGGGAACGGCATGAAAAAGCCATTGCCGCATTGACTGAAGTTGGATTAAAAGAGCATATCAACAAGCGCCCTAACCAACTATCTGGTGGTCAGATGCAGCGTGTTGCCATTGCCCGTGCGATTGCCAATGATCCCGATATCTTGCTTTGTGACGAACCAACTGGTGCGCTTGATACGGAAACTTCTGTACAAATCATGGAATTGATCAAGAAGCTTTCTAAGGATCGTTTAATCATCATGGTTACGCACAACCCGGAATTAGCTGAAAAATACGCTACTCGAATCGTCAATTTCCAAGATGGCAAGATTCAACATGATTCCGAGCCCTTTAAGCCAGAGGATGAAAAAGATACTTTCAACCTAAAGCGGACCAAGATGTCTTACTGGAACGCAATTAAGCTTAGTTTTACCAACATTATGACCAAGAAAGGTCGAACTATTTTAACTGCTTTTGCCTCCAGTATCGGCATTATTTCTATTGCTGTCGTGCTTTCGATCTCTAACGGTTTTCAAAAGCAAATTAATACAACCATGAGTAAGGCTTTAGCCAAGTACCCGATTGCAATCTCGCAGACGGCTACTGATATGACTTCGATGAATAACCGCGAAGATTCAGATAAAAATGTTAAAAATCGGGGCTATGTCACGGCGAAAAAGGATCCTAGTGAGGAAGCGCAGCATACTAACAAGATCACTGAAAAGTACGTTGACTACATTAAAAAGATCAATCCTAACTATGCCAACAATGTTTCCTATCAAAGAGCAGTTAATTTAAACCTGCTTTCTAAAGTCAATGGCAAGGTAGAGCGCGTTCAATTCTCAAATGCAGATCCTGATCAAAGTGCGTCGATGTCAGCAATGCGCTCACAGGCAATGAGTTCGATGGGAATTGGTTCCTCTGTTTTTCCTACCGCTTTAAATAAAAAGAAGGGCTCATTCTTGAAGCAAAATTATCAGTTGCTCTCTGGTCATTGGCCAAGCAAAACTACTGACCTCGTTTTAGTAACCGACAATAAAAATACCGTTAACATTAATTCTTTGAAGAATCTTGGCTTTGATGTCGACAACAAAGAACGTGTTAAATTTAGTAAGCTAATCGGTAAAGAATTCAGTATCGTTGATAATAATGACTACTACCAAGAATTACCTACGGGGATGTTTGTTCCTAAGAAAGCTAATTCAGCAACGTACAACGGCGGTACCAAGCTGAAGCTAACTGGGGTAATTAGACCTAAGAATGAAGATTCGATGGCTCTTTTATCAACGGGAATCGCATATAGCGACAAGCTTTCTCAAGATGTCATCAACGACAACAAGAATTCTGCCATCGTGAAGGCTCAAAAGAAGTCTAACCGCAGTGTTTTAACTGGACAAAGCATGAAGGCTAATGAAAAGAAGATGATCATGCAAACCTTAGGTGGTTCAAGCATCCCTACTGGCATCATGATCTACCCTAACAACTTTGATGACAAGGACAAGGTTCTTGATTACCTTGATAAGTGGAACAAGGGCAAAAAGAAGACCGACAAGATCATCTACACCGATATGTCTAGTGCCGTAACGACTATGACCGGTGGTTTGCTTGGCGGTATTACGACTATCCTAGTTGCCTTTGCCGCAATTTCATTGATCACTTCAATGATCATGATTGGTATCTTAACCTACACTTCAGTTCTCGAAAGAACCAAGGAAATTGGTGTCTTGAAGGCTTTAGGTGCTCGCAAGAAAGATATCACTCGCGTCTTTGACGCCGAAACCTTCATCTTAGGTGTCTTCTCTGGTGTGCTCGGTGTCTTCATCGCTTACCTATTAACATTCCCAATCAACAGCGTGATTTATAAGATTACCGATTTAGCTAATGTTGCTCAGCTTGATCCAAAAGCTGCGTTGATTTTAATTATTATTTCAACCGTATTAACTTTAATTGGTGGTCACATCCCTGCTAGAATGGCAGCTAAAAAGGACGCGGCTATCGCGCTTAGAAGCGAATAAGAAAAACAGCGTTAGAATTACTAACGCTGTTTTTTACGCTCTTTTCAACACTAAATTAAGTGGTGTAACAATCACCGGCACTACTAATGCAGTGAAGATTGCTTCAATCACACCATTTGCACCTAGCGCTGTAATCAAAATCAGAATCAGCGGCGTGCTAGAATTATAGTTGCCTAAATAATGAAGCAGACTAGCTGGATCATGCATAAAGAAAATACTTGTCAGTAAAATTACCATGATCGTGTTGGTCAATGAAGTTACTGCTCCACTCAAAATGTAGCCTAACTTGGCATAATTGGTTTTGCCCATTGCTTTGGAAATTAAGCCTGGGAAAAAGCCTGCTAAAACACTAGGCACAACAGAAATTACTGGATTTTGGAACAGCATCAAGCTGACCATATCTCCAGGTTGCGTATATGCAACGATTAATCTGGTAATTCCCCAAAATAATCCAAATCCTAAACCTGCCTTAGGGCCCATCAAAGTACCATAAATCGCAATTGTCATCGGAATCGTGGTAATTGCAGGCAAGGCCGGAATGATTCGCACATAACCAATATTCGGTACGAAAGTTTGCATGATCAAAATAGCTGCAAAAACTGCAGTAATGGTCATGCGTCTCGTTTCTTCTCGTCTCATTTTTATCCCCAATTCATTAAAAAGATACTACTAATTAAACCATAGTCAGAATTTTTTCTCAGCAAAAAAGGCCTGTTTCACATGAAACAAGTCTTTTATTTTTTACTTAAATTACCGCTAAAGGAGTTTTCTCCGTTGGAATTGGAAAATCACTATTAATTAACCTTAACTCGTCATCAGTTAACTTTATTTCTTGAGCAGCAATATTTTCCTTCATGTGTTTAATACTGCTGCTTTTTGGAATGGCCAACACATTGCCATTGCGCAAAGTCCAAGCAAGCATAATTTGATGCGGTGTTACACCATGATCGCGAGCCACGATCTTCAAATTCTGCGTAATTCTAATCGTGTCTCCTGCTCCAGAATTAAACGGAGAATAACCAATAAAGCTGACGCCATGCTCTGTTTGCCAGTCTTGCAAATCAAACTCTGTGCCTCGTTCCTTAATATTATAGAGATCTTCGTTAGCAAAACATTTTGTTCCACCAGGCACACTAAATAATTCTTTCATATCAGACGTATCAAAGTTAGAAACGCCCCAGTGACGAATTAATCCTTCTTTTTGCAAAGCTTGCAAACCGCGAATCGTGTCTGATAAACGATGATTACCGCGCCAATGCAATAAATATAAATCTAAATAATCAGTACCTAATCTCTCTAAGCTAGCTTCCAGACTCTTTCTCTCTAGCTCAGGAGTCGCATGATAGGGATAGAATTTTGAAATTAAAAACAATTTATCACGATCGTAATCTTTAATTGCCTCGCCTATCAGCTCTTCACTTTTGCCATCACCATACATTTCTGCTGTATCGATAATGTTCAAGCCATTATCTAAACCATAGCGAATGGCCGCAATTTCATCTTTTTTATTTTTGGGATCTTCACCAATCCCCCAAGTACCTATACCTAAGCCTGTTAACTTTTCAAAATCCATCCGTATTCACTTCCTTTACTCAAATTTTAACATAGTTCTGTGATTTTCATTTTACCAATTGACAAAATGGTCTATTCCATTTTATAATGGACTAGACCAGTAAAGGAGGGTTTTAAAATGAAAATTATTGTTACTGAAAACAAAATTCAAGGTGGAGCAAAAGCATTCGAGATTTTTGAAAATGAAATCAAAAATGGTGCTAAAGTTTTAGGTTTAGCTACCGGTTCTACCCCTGAAACTCTTTATCAAAACTTTACTAACAGTGATCTTAACTGTTCAAACTTAATTAGCATTAACCTTGATGAATATGTTGGCTTAACACCTGATAATCCTCAAAGTTACCACTACTTCATGCGCAAGCACTTATTCGACAAAAAGCCTTTCAAGAAATCTTACGTTCCAGACGGCATGACTAAAGATGTTGCTACTACTTGCAAAGAATACGATCAAATTATCAAAGATAATCCAATTGACGTGCAACTATTAGGTATCGGCCGTAACGGTCACATTGCCTTTAATGAACCTGGCACTCCTTTTGACATCGGTACTCATGAAGTTAAGTTGACCGAAAATACAATCAAAGCTAACTCACGTTTCTTCGACAATGAAGATGAAGTACCTAAGAGTGCAATTTGTATGGGTACTGCCAACATCATGGATGCTAAAAAGGTCGTTTTGATGGCTTTTGGTGAAAAGAAAGCACAAGCAATCAAAGAAATGATCGAAGGTCCAGTTACTGAACAAGTGCCTGCATCAATTTTACAAAAACATCCTGATGTAACTATCATCGTTGATAAGGCTGCAGCTCAAGAACTAGACGACAAATACAAGAACTAAATAACAATTTATCCCTAAAAATGAAAAGCTAGGCTTTCTACAATCGTAGAAGACCTAGCTATTTTTGTGAATTATACTTCACTAAATCGCATTTTTGCTCTAAATATTGAAGTATAATTCATTTTTTATAATTTCTCTGCTCTAATTGAATTATGTTTCATTCCTATCCGATTTTTCATTTCTACCCTTGACTTTTTCGTGTGAAACAGAATTAAAAAAGAGCTTGTGTGCCACAATATCTTGTATTAAACTTATTAATTGTCCAATATCTGGTATTTAAGAAAGAATGTGATTCAAGTTATTGTTTTAAGCGGGCCAATTGGAGCCGGGAAATCCAGTTTAACCAGTATTTTAGCAGAGCACCTAGGTACACAAGCATTTTACGAAGGCGTTGATAGTAACCCTGTTTTGCCGCTTTATTATAAGGATATGAAGCGTTACACTTTTTTACTTAACACTTATTTGCTTAACCACCGTTTAGCTCAAATCAATCAAGCTATTCAAGATAAGAACAGCGTATCCGATCGTTCTATCTATGAAGATGCGCTTTTCTTCAAGATGAACGCTGACAGCAAGGTCGCAGATCCTACAGAATTTAAGATCTATGATGACTTGCTTGAAAACATGATGGAAGATACGCCAGGCAACCCAAGCAAGAAGCCTGATTTGCTTATCTACATCCATGTTTCACTTGATACCATGCTTAAGCGCATTAAAAAGCGTGGTCGTTCATTTGAACAAATCAGCACAGATCCAGGCTTGAAGGATTACTACGCTAGATTGCTCAGATACTATGAGCCTTGGTATGAACAATATGATGCTTCTCCTAAGATGGCTATTAATGGTGACAAACTTGATTTTGTTTCTAGCATGGATGCCCAAAGAGAAGTATTGAAGGAAATTGATGAGAAGTTGCACGAAATCGGTAACTTATAAGACTGAATAAAAAGAAGGAACGTGATGACAGTTATTGTTTTAAGCGGGCCAATTGGAGCCGGGAAATCCAGTTTAACAGGTATTTTATCCAAATATTTAGGTACTAAGCCATTTTATGAAAGTGTTGACGACAATCCAGTTCTGCCACTCTTTTATGCTGATCCTAAGAAATATGCTTTCTTATTGCAGGTATACTTCTTAAACACGCGTTTTCACAGCATTAAAGATGCTCTTACTGAAGATAATAATGTACTCGATCGTTCTATCTACGAAGATGCGCTCTTCTTCCAAATGAACGCTGACATTGGTCGTGCAACCTCAGAAGAAGTGGATACTTACTATGAACTTCTGCACAATATGATGAACGAGCTTGAAAGAATGCCTAAGAAGAATCCAGATTTGCTTGTTCATATTAATGTTTCATATGACACCATGATTAAACGGATTAAAAAGCGTGGTCGTCCATATGAACAATTGAGTTATGACTCAACTCTAGAAGACTACTATAAGCGTCTGCTTCGCTATTACAAGCCTTGGTATGAGAATTACGATTACTCACCAAAGATGGAAATCGATGGCGATAAACTAGATTTCATGGCTAATCCAGCCGACAAGCAAGTAGTCTTGGATCAAATCACAGACAAATTAAAAGAAATGGGAAAGCTTCCTGAAGATTGGAAAAAGCCAACAGATATCCAAATCGAAGCATAATTTCCTAGGAAATAATAAACCGCATAGAAATTCTATGCGGTTTTTCTTTATTCAAATTTTGCCAACGCTTCAGCAATTCCATCATGATTATTATCGAGCGTCACATGATCTAAGCCAATCTTCTCTTTTAATTCTGCGGGTGCATTACCCATTAAAATTGGATGACCTACTTCTTCCAGCATTTCTTCATCATTATAGTTATCACCTAAAGCAATGCAATCTTTTAGTGGTACCTTGTATTCTTTCGCTAAAATTGCTACTGCACTGGCCTTGCTTACGCCTTTTAGTACGACTTCTAGTAGTGTTCTTGAGGATCTGACAAAGCTCAAATCTGGGAATTTTTTAATCAATTCTTTTTGCATACGATCAAGTTCTTCTGGTTTGCCCATGATCAAAGCTTTGTGTACGCCCTGCAATTGCTCAATTTGATCAACAGTAACCGGAGTGGCCTTAACATTGACAATTTTCTCTTCATGTTCAACCAGCGGACTCTTTTCTTTAGCGCAATACCACACATAGCCGCTATAGATATTCCAAGCCGTGCCATTATTTTGCTTTTCAACATAATGGCAAATTTCTGCTGCTTCTTTTGCATTAAAAAAACGCGTAATTAATGCTCTGCCTGTTTCATCTAGTGCTAATGCGCCATTATAGGCAATCATCGGAAAGACTGTCAGGATCTGTCCTACCGCTGTCATAATTCCCTTAGGCAGGCGAGCTGAAGCTGGTATAAAGATATTGCCAGCAATAATCTGATGCCTAATTGCATCACGCGTTTTAGGCGTTACCTTCAATTCATCGTTAATTAATGTGCCATCGATATCTGAAAAAATAAGTTTTGCGGACATTTTTTCACCCCTAATCTCTTTAATCTATGTAATTAAGAATAATGCTAAAAAACTGATAATGAAAGTAATTTGGTGCTTAAAGTCTATCTCTGTACAGCAAATTATAATGAATCAGTATGATCTCTTGACAATAATTCGTGTTTACAAATTTAATTATGAATGCTAAAGTATAATAGTTGCTTTCAGAAAGCAAAAACACGAACAATTCTTTGGAGAGAGTTTTATGAATTTTATTAGGAAATATTTTCAACTAGATAAATACAATACCAGCATTAAAGTCGAATTTATTGCTGGTTTGACTACTTTCATTAGTATGTCATACATTTTGTTTGTTAACCCTAGCGTTTTAGGTGCCAGTGGCATGAACACAGGTGCTGTCTTTACTGCTACTGCTTTAGCCAGTGCGCTTGGTACTGCAATCATGGGTATTGTTGCTAACTACCCAATTGGTGAAGCTCCTGCTCTTGGTATTAACGCATTCTTCGCTTACACCGTTTGTGTGGGGATGCATGTTTCATGGCAAACTGCTTTAGCCAGCGTTTTCGTTGCATCAATCATCTTTATTTTGATCACTCTGTTCAAATTACGTGAGAAGATCATTGATTCAATTCCAGCTGACTTAAAGTTTGCTATCTCATCTGGTATCGGTTTGTTCATTGCCTTCTTAGGTTTACAAAACGGTAAGTTAATCGTCGCAAATAAATCAACTTTGGTTGGCTTAGGCTCACTTCACGATCCACTTGTTTGGATCACGATCTTTGGTTTGCTTGTAACTGTTATCTTGATGATTTTGGGCGTTCCAGGTGCGATCTTCATCGGTATGGTTTTGGCCGCTATTTTCGGTATTTGTACTGGTCAAATTACATTGCCACACAAGGTGATCTCAACGGCTCCAAGTTTGGCTCCAACTTTTGGTCAAGCTATCTTCCACGTTAAGGATATTAATTCCGTTCAAATGTGGGTTATTGTCTTAACCTTCTTACTTGTTACTTTCTTCGATACTGCTGGTACTTTGATCGGTTTGGCTCAACAAGCCGGCTTTATGAAGAACAACAAGATGCCACGTGTTGGTAAAGCTTTAGCTGCCGACTCAAGTGCGATGGCTGTTGGTTCAATTCTTGGTACTTCACCAGTTGGTGCGTTCGTTGAATCAAGTGCCGGTATTGCCGTTGGTGGTAGAACTGGTTTGACTGCCGTCTTTGTAGCAATCTTCTTCTTGATCTCAATGATCTTCAGTCCACTTTTGGGCGTGTTCACTAGTCAAGTTACTGCACCAGCTTTGATTATCGTTGGTGTCTTGATGGCACAAAATACTGCTCATATTCACTGGAACAAGTTAGAAATTGCGGTTCCTGCATTCCTTATTATTTTAGGTATGCCACTTACCTACTCAATTTCTGATGGTTTGTCATGGGGGCTGATTTCTTACCCAATCTGCATGCTTGCAGCTAAGCGTGGTAAGGAAATCAGCCCGATGATGTGGGTACTGTTCTTCGTATTCATTATCTTCTTGTGGGTACTGAACTTTTAGCTAAAAAAGAATATATAAAGAAAAGGATAAAGTTCGAACTTGAACTTTATCCTTTTTGCTTACACCTTTTCTTACTTTTCTAGCAAAAAATCAATAATATTTTGATGAATAATTCCATTACGACTCATATCAAATTTATCCATTGAAAGCACATATTTAGGATAATTATCTGCAATATCATCATATGCGCCAAATTCGCGGTCAATTGTTGTCTGACTTCCCAGCATGTAAGTCACTTGATAGTACCGTTTATCATTACCCTTTTGAGCTACAAAATCAATCTCTTTTTTGTCATTTAGTCCAACCGAAACGTGATATCCACGGCGTAACAGTTCAATAAAAACAATATTTTCAAGAATTTGATCAATATTTTGCTGATTATTGCCAACAATGGTTTGGCGTAAGCCATGGTCAGCAATGTAGTATTTATCGTTAACTCTCAGGTTCTCTTTGCCACGTAGATCGGTTCTAGGAACACGCGTAAATAAATATGCATCACAAATGTATGAAATATAATCAAGAATCGTATCCGCAGAACTACCTCTGTGCTTACTCTTAAGAAATTTAGCTATACCTGTAGCTGAGATAGGATGTCCAATTTCACTACTTAAATAGCTGATTATTCTTCTAAGCAAATCCACGTTTCTAATTGCATGTCGATCAACAATATCTTTTAAAACCACAGAACTATAAATATCCTGCAAGTAGGTATCACATGCTTGTTGATCCGAATAGATCAGCGACAAGAAAGGCATTCCTCCTACTTCCACATAAGTAGTGAAATCTTGATCTATATTTTGTTGATCGGAATTTATTGCTTCTAGAAATTCTCTGAAAGAAAAAGGATAAACCTTAATTTCGACATATCGACCAGCAATTTCAGTTGCTAACTCACCTGATAGTAATTGAGAATTTGAACCAGTAATGTAGATATCGCAATTATAAGTGGCACGTAAAGAATTAATCGTTTTTTCCCAGGATTTAACTTTCTGAATTTCATCTAGAAAAAGATAGGCTTTTCCATCAATCTGCTTGATCCGTTTAACTAATTCCCGATTAAGCTCTCTGTAGTTAAGTAATGATTCATATTGTAAGTCTTCAAAGTTAATGTAAATGAAATTAGCTCTATCTTTTCCACGATCCACTAATTCATCTGAATTTGTTGCAGTAGAACTGATTTCCCACTACGACGAATGCCAGTAATTACCTTAATGATGTCTTTATCAATAAATGGATTAATTCGATTTAAATATATAGTTCGTTTAATCATGCGCTCACCTCATTTATATCGATTATAATCGATGAAGTCATCAAAATCATCAATCTTATCGAGTATAATCGATAAGATTGCAAAAAAAGAGCCTTTTATCGAATATACTCGATAAAGGCTTTTTTCTTATAAAACTAATTCTTACTTAAATGAATTTCACGATCAAAGATCTTTTGTAATTCTAAGCTGAAATTATGAGCAATAAAGACAATCGTCGCCTTACTTTTCAGCAAATTATTCAAAATTTCTTTAGTTCCCTTTGAATCAATTGCACTCGTACCCTCATCAATCAGAATGATATCTGAATCATGAATTTTAGCACGAGCAAGGACGATCTTTTGCCGTTGACCACCAGAAATATTCAAATTATCTAGATTAAGTTCTTGCTTAAGCCCATCTTTAAATTTATTAATATCAGCAATAAAGTTAACTTCTTGAACAACTTGTTCAACCTGATTATTCAATTGATCATCGAACATTGTAATATTGTCAGCAATTGTAGCTGGAAAGACAACCGGATCTTGCGGAATATAGTCGATTCGGCTCATATCTGGTTTAATTGCTTGTCCATCTTCGTCTTGGAAAATTACTTTACCATTAGTTGGCTTAAGCTCACCTAAAATCAATTTAAATAAAGTTGATTTACCTGCGCCAGAATCACCTGTTAATAGAATTTTTTCACCGTTTTTAACTTGAATATCTGGATAAGTCAGTTTTTCACCATTGGGAAACTGCAGCTCTAGGTCCTGTGTAGCAAATCCCTTAGGTGTAGCTTCATCTTCATTAGATTGAGCAGGTACCGCAGCAGCAGTTTCATTAACTTCCTCAATTAACTTCTTGGTTCCCTTCATCTGGCCCCAAGAATTAGAAATATATTCAATAGATGCATTTAGATAGAAGCGAAAGTTACCAACGATCAGCAGTGTACCAACCGTAACGGCACCGTTTTTAACCAAATAACCGGTTAATACAAAAAGAATAAAACCAAATAATGCGGAAACAATTCCATTAAAGGCATTAAGCAATTTGATGTAATATATTTGCTTAACAGTAGCATCTTCTAGCTTCTTAGATGCATTTTCCGTAACGGCAAATAATTTAGCTCCTGCCAAGAATTGACGAATCTGTTCAAGACCGGATAACCAATCATTCAAACTATCGAGGTAAGCCTGATTTCGATCAGAAATTAATTGCGTTGCCTTTTGAAGCGGCTTCTCAGTTATCTTAGGCAAAACAAAGGAGACAGCAACCATCAGCGCAATCACAATAAGGAGTTGCCAATTGAGCAAAATCAGACAAATTAACACCGCAATCATTGTGACAATCCCATAAATCAAATTAAAGATTGGTTCATAGTAGTTGTCATTAATCATTGATAGGTCATTAGTTAGGCGATTTTGCATTGCACCGACTTCATGATTTTTACCATCATGATAATAATGACTAACAATCTTAGTTCTTATTTGATCATTAAGATCTTGTTCTTGCGACTTATTCAAATAGATAATGCCGCTATTTATTAAATATGAAACTAGAATAATCACAAATGTAATTACTGTGATCAAGATAAAGTTTCTAAGGTTCCTTGATAAGACAATATCAGCCTCTAATTGCACCAAAAAGGTGTTAAGAACATTTAATGCAGGAACAAGAATTGCGCCTAAAAGATATAGGTAGAAGCGGAAAGGATTAACTTGAATAAATTTTTTCAGATTCATCTGTTTGCCTCTTTTCTTGTTCTAGTGAACTTAATTTCTTGATCAAATTTAGCTTTAACTTCTGGTGACAAATTATGAGCAATCATCAGAATGGTTCGGTTACTATGCAAAAGATTGTCGATGATCTTTTCTGATCCTGCACGATCAATTGCGCTGGTGACTTCGTCCATCAAAACAAATGGCTGATCATGAATTACACTTCTGGCTAAGACCATTTTTTGTCTTTGACCACCGGAAATGTTCTCATTTTTGACATCAATAACGGTTTGAACACCATTCGGCATCTTGGCTAGATCTGGAGCAAGCTGCATACCACTTACTACGGTTTCAACTTTATCAGCTAACTTTTCATTAAACATTGTGATGTTATCGCTAATTGAAGCTGGAAAAACAATTGGATCTTGTGGTAAGTAACCAACTTTGGCTTCAGCAAATGGAATTAAATTACCGGCTTGATCAGTAAACTTTATTTCGCCACTTTCAGGTTTCATCTTGCCTAAAAGTAATTTAAACAAGGTCGATTTACCTGTGCCTGAATCCCCTGTAAGCAGAACCTTTGCTCCTGGCTTAATACTAAAGTCTGGATAAGAGATTTGTTCACCATTTTCATATTTGGCAGATAAATTCGAAACAGTAATGCCATAGGCTAGCTGCTTATTTTCAGATTCGTCCTTAATCTTTTTACGAAGCAAAAAAGTTTGTTCACGTAATTCTTTAGTTGACTTGACCCGAGTAATAGCACTAGTCATATTAAAGATCGATGAAAAGATTAAGAAGGCAAATGATCCGGCTACAGCCCAATCACCGAAAGAAATCTGATGAAAAATAAATAGAAAGCCGGCTAAAGCGCTCATCCCTATTTGAGCAATTGCATTACCAAAAGTATTGATAATATAAGAAATACTGCGATATTTGTAGCTTTGCTTATTTGCATCAACGTATGAGTGGCTAGCTTTATGTAGTTCGCGGCTTAAGCGTGCATAAGCAGTGTATCTTCTCAATTCTTGTAAACCACCCAGCCAATGCTCAATTGTATTTAACAGCTTCTCATTTTTGACATTAACTTCCTTCACTGCAGCTGAAGTTTTTTTCTCCATTATTTTGGGTAATAAAAGCGTAACGACAGCCAAAATAGCAGTAAACAAAAGAAGTAGCCAATTCATACTGATTAAAAGAGCAACACCAAAAACGATCTGTAAAACTGCGCTTAGGATATCAATCCACGGAGTTGCATAATCATTATCAAGCAATTTTAAATTAGCTGTTAGTTCATTCTGCATTTTAGAGACTTTTTCATCCCCACCTGCATAATAGTGATGTGTAAGGTCTTTTCTGATCTGGTGAATATAGTTCTGTACTTGCCTGGTCATTGTTTGGGTGGCAACCGGCAGCAATAAGGCTACTAGCAGTTCTAGAGCTAATTCGATAGCTTGCCACTGAACATATCCTGTCAAGTTGCCAGCTGTAATATCATTTAGCGCATATTTAAATAGATATTCATTAACTGTTCCTCCTAGTGTGTATAAGACAAATAGGAAGATGATTAGAATGGCTCGCGGAATATTTTGTCTGAACAATTCTTTGATTTCCATAGTGCTACCTCCAAAGTAATTGCAGCTACTTTTTATATTAAATATATGTTAATAACATATTAATTTATAGTACTAACATTTTCAATGTTTTTTTTATTTTTAGCTAATTTTTAAAGATGGCACAAAAAAAGCAGAATCCACGTGGAATTCTGCTTTTACTTTGGCCAAAACAAATCATCTAATGTCTTATCAAGTGCTTCACAAATTCGGATACACAGATTTACCGTCGGATTATAATCCCCTTTTTCAATTGCTGAAATTGTTTGCCTAGAAACATTTACTATGTCAGCTAACTCTTGCTGCGATAAGTCCTTACCTGCACGGGCTGCCTTCATTTTTAAATTTTTCATTTTTTCACCTTACTAATGTAGAGCTGATATGCATAGTTACCACCAACTAAAAGCATAAACAAGCCAAATAGTAACATTAAAACATTGCCATCCCATTTAGCTGCATTTTCAATAAGACCTAGAATACTACAAATTAAATCCACAATTCCTAATGCAATAAAAATTATAGAACTTCCCAATAAGTTTTCATGCATAGCAATATATGCTCCCTTGAAAATTGTATAACTCGCAGACGCTATACATCCAATAAAAAGTGGCGCCATTAATAAAAAAGGTAGGTGTCATTTTCAATTTAAGCTCTTCTGCAAGAAGTAATAAAAAAGAATCACTAATGGCTATTGCAATAAAGGCATATTTATAGCCATGATTACGAATTGATGCTTGACGTTCGTCATACTCTACGCTGGCTCTATTTTTTCTATAGGTTACCAAAACATGAGACTGTAAAATAGTTTGTGTAAGGATGAATGATTCCTTAAATTTATTTCTTTAAACATTAGAAAAAGGAGTTCCTTTCTCGTATGATTGGTTTGAACAAAAAAACACATACAGAAAGAAGAACTCCTTCATGAATGATTTTACCAAAGATTTTGCTCAAGCTCTATTCAATCCAGACAAAATAAATGATTTATTGCGCAAAGAGCTACAACAGGCTGTTAATGACTTGCTAGAAGCTGAATTGACTGCCTTTCTGGGCTATGATCCCTATGCCAGAAATGGCTGGAATACTGGCAACTCTAGAAATGGTGCTTATTTCCGCAAAGTTGATACGCAATTTGGCCCAATTGAAGTGCAAGTGCCTCGGGATCGCAACGGTCAATTTCATCAGCACACGCTGCCTGACTACAAGCAGCACTCGGATATCTTGGAAAGCATGATTATCAAGCTTTACTCCAAGGGCGTGACCACCAGGGAAATAGCCGATCTAATTGAAAAGATGTATGGCAGCCATTACAGTCCAGCTCAAGTATCAAATATTTCCAAGCAGATGATTCCAAAGGTTGAGGCTTACCACAAACGCAAGCTAAGCGACAAGTTTTTCTGCGTCTATTTGGATGCGACATACCTTCCTTTGCGCCGAGAAACGTTTGAGCGTGAAGCAGTCTATATTGCCATTGGCATTAAACCTAATGGACATAAAGAAGTCATTGACTACTGCATTGCTCCTAGTGAGAACATTGAAGTCTGGACAGAGATGCTTCAAAACATGAAGTCCCGAGGCTTGAAGCAAGTTGAACTCTTTCTTTCTGATGGTGTTGTTGGCATGAAAACAGCCTTGGCCAGGACTTATCCTAAAGCTCATTTTCAACGCTGTTTGGTTCATGTCATGCGCAATATCTGCGCTAAAGTACGCGTCGACGATCGTGAAAAGATCATGAACGAATTCAAACAGGTGCATCAACAGACAAACAAAGAAGAAGCCACAGCTGTCCTGCATGACTTCTATACCAAATGGGGCAAGGTTTACAGCCATGTTATCAGAAGCTTGAAAGACATAGAACCAGATCTGCTGGTCTTTTATAACTATCCCAAGCAGATCAGAGCTTCAATTTATTCGACTAACATGATTGAATCCTTTAACAATGTGATCAAGCGCAAAGCTAAGCCTAAGGCAGAGTTTCCAACTGAACAGTCGCTTGATGCTTTTATTGGTATTCAGGCAATGAGCTACAATGACCGTTATTTCAATCGAATTCATAAAGGCTTCGGTCAGGTTCAGGACACCTTAGAATCCTACTTTGATTAAATAAATAATTAAAAAATCAATTTACGAGAAAGATCTATTTACACAAAAGATTTGACAGTTTCCAAAACATAGCCAAGTGCTAAGAAAAATATAAAGATAATTATAGTTAGTGTATTCATTTTTATCATTTCCCTTTCAAATTTGATCTCATTGTAATACATACTTTCATAAATGTAATTTTTTTACATTATCGCAGATAAATTTAACCCCAAAAGGTCGATACTTAATTCGTATCAGCCTTTATTGCCCAGGAAATATCAGCGTACAGTTTCTAAACAATATGATTTTTTATGGCAGTTGGTACAGCGCAATCTTCTAGTTTCTGTGTTTCTTCTTTATTTCTTTTTAGTTGATCTTCGAGCAAAAGATCGATCAACTTATCACCATTTTTATCCTCTAATATTTTTTGAATATCTTTTAGTGAAAAGCCTAGTTCTTTTAAAAAGATAATCAGTTTTAATTGCTTTACCTGCTTAGCAGAATATAAGCGATAGCCACTTTCACTCACTCTGCTGGGTTTTACCAAACCTTTTCGATCATAATAGCGAATGGTTCTAGTGGTTATGTTCAACTTCTTTGCTAAATCTCCGATTGTATATTCTGACATTACTTTCTCACCTCACAACTTAAATATACGGGTTTACGCTACGTCAGAGTCAAGAATAAGCTAAATTTTCCTGAAAAAACTTCAAAAAGCAAATATTTTACTCTTTTCCTATTGAAATTATTAACATTAGCTGTATAATTTTAATTGAATGTTCACTTTATACAAATTTCGGAGGACTAAATGAACGCAATCAGTAATTTCTTTCATTTAAAGGAGAACAATACCTCCTTTAAGACCGAGCTTTTAGCCGGTTTGACTACTTTCGTAAGTATGTCATACATTCTTTTCGTTAACCCAAACGTTTTGGGCGCTAGTGGTATGGATAAAGGTGCATTGTTCACCGTTACTGCATTATCTGCAGCATTCACCTGTATCGTGATGGGACTTGTTGCCAACTATCCAATCGCTTCAGCTCCAACGTTAGGTTTGAACGCATTCTTCACTTACACAGTTTGTCTTGGCATGCACGTTAAATGGCAAACAGCTTTAGCTGCCGTTTTTGTTGCATCAATTCTTTTCATTTTACTAACTGTCTTTAAAGTTCGTGAGATGATTATTGATGCGATACCTGCAGACATTAAATATGCTATTTCTGCCGGTATCGGTTTATTCATCGCCTTCATCGGTCTTCAAGGTGGTAAGTTAATTCAAAACAGTGACTCAACTTTGGTTACTATCGGTAGCCTTAACAATCCAACTGTTTGGATCACTATTTTCGGTTTATTCATTACTATCTTCTTGATGATTGCCCGTGTACCGGGTGCCATCTTCATCGGTATGATTATATCTGCTGTCTTCGGTGTCGTTATTGGTCAAATTCCAATGCCTAAAGGTATCGTTTCATCTGTTCCAAGTATCGCTCCAACCTTTGGTCAAGCAATCTTCCATATCGGTGACATCAACACCGTTCAAATGTGGGTAGTTGTCTTCACCTTCTTGCTTGTTACCTTCTTCGATACCACTGGTACCTTGATCGGTTTGGTTCAACAAGCTGGTTTGATGAAAGACAACAAGATGCCACGTGCCGGTGAAGCTTTAGCTGCCGACTCATCTGGTATGCTTGTTGGTTCAGTTCTTGGTACTTCACCAGTTGGTGCATTTGTGGAATCAAGTTCTGGTATTGCCGTTGGTGGTAGAACCGGTTTAACCGCAGTTTGGGTAGGTATCTTCTTCCTCATTTCTACAATCTTTAGTCCAATCTTAAGTGTCTTTACCACTCAAGTAACTGCTCCTGCCTTAATCATTGTTGGTGTACTGATGGCCGAAAACTTGGCTAACGTACATTGGACCAACCTCGAAATCGCCATTCCATGTTTCCTTATTGCCATCGGAATGCCTCTTACATACTCTATCTCAGACGGTTTAGGTTGGGGAATTATCGTTTACCCAATCTCAATGATCGCAGCCAAGCGTTTCAAGGAAATCACACCAATGATGTGGATTCTGTTCGTGGTGTTCATTATCTACTACGTGGTTTTAAACGTAAAATAATTTCATTAATAAAATACCTTCATCTAAGCAAGCAGTTAATAGCTGCTTGTTTTTTTGGATTTCACTGTAAAGATTTATGCGCTTGATTAAAAATAATTTAAAAAACTATTGACAATTAATTAATGCTTCAGTATTATAACTTATAACATAAATAATATTTTAGCTTTGATAAGGAAAGTAACTTAAGATAAGATTTTCAGAGAGTCTTCGCTTGGTGAAAGAAGATAATTAAGTCTTACGCGAAAATCACCTTTGAGCCGAGAGTGCGATAATTAGCATTCTCAGGGTCCGCCCTATACAGCGGCGACGTATCGCTAATCACAAATAGATTGGCCGCACGTGCAGAAGGTTAAATGTTGAAAAACTTTTAACAAAAATAGGTGGTACCGCGTTTTAAACGCCCTATTAGATCAAATTGGTCTGGTAGGGCGTTTTTTTATTATCAAAGTTAAGTTATTAATTTTTAAGGAGAATTGGCAATGGATCAAACAAGATTAGTAACTTTAGATAATGGTTATCACCTATTTACACGAAAAGTCAATGAAGGACCTATTAAACTGCTTTGCTTACATGGTGGCCCTGGCGGAACACATGAAACTTTTGATAATTTTAAAGATGGCTTAAAAGGGCAAGGCGTTGAAGTTTATTCATATGATCAATTAGGATCTTACTATTCTGATCAACCTGATTTTACTAAAAAAGAAAATAAATCATTACTTTCTATCCCTCGATATGTCGATGAAGTCGAAGAAGTAAGACAAAAGTTAGGCTTAGATAATTTTTACTTGTTGGGACATTCATGGGGTGGACTTCTTGCTCAAGAATATGCTTACAAATATGGCAAACACCTAAAGGGCTTAGTTCTAATGTCAATGATTGATAACTTAGATGAATATACAGAAAATATTAATCATGAACGTGAAGAAACTTTTTTACCTGAACAAGTTGATTACATGAAAGAATGTGAAAAAGCTGAGAACTTTACTGACCCTATGTATCAGCAATTAGTTGCTCATCTTTATTCCCTCTTTTTAACAAGACATCCCACAGGTACAGCTCATCCTGTAAATACTCACAATAATGTGATTTACAACTATTTCCAAGGAAATAATGAATTTGTTATGGTGGGTGAGCTTACCAAATGGGATTTCAGAGAGAAACTAGCAAGTTTGAAGATGCCAACTTTATTAACCTTTGGAGAATTCGATACTATGCCACTTTCAGCTGCTCGCAGAATGCATCAAACACTAAGTAATTCACGCTTAACTTTAACTCCGGATGGCGGACATTGTCATAATACTGATAATCCAAAAGCATTTTTCACGTCTTTAACTAAGTTTTTACACGATGTTGAGAACAACACATTCAAGGGAGAATAAACTATGAAATTAAACAAATTACTATTATCCGCTTCCGTCGTCTTAGCTTCTTTAGCTACCGCTGCTTGTGGAAATAACAACGCTTCTGCTAATAAAAAAGATCAAACTTTACATTTAATGCAAACAGGAGAAATCTTATCTTTAGATACTTCTAATCAAGCTAATATTAGTCAATGGAATGTCCTAGAAAATTCTATGGAAGGACTTTATCGTGCCGATAAAGAAGGTAATCCTTCTCCAGCAATGGCTACAAAATTAGTTAAGCCAACAGATCACGGTAAAAGATATACCTTCACCTTAAGAAAAAATGCTAAATGGTCCAATGGAGATCCTGTAACTGCGGAAGATTTTGTTAATTCATGGCGTAGATCTGTCAGTCCTAGCTCTCAATCAGGTTATTCTTATATCTTCACTGGTGTAAAGAATGCCACCAAAGTCACTGCAGGTAAGTTGCCAGCAAAAGATCTAGGGGTCAAAGCTTTAAACAATCGCACTCTTCAAGTTGACCTAGAATATCCAATGCCATACTTTACTAGAATGATGGTTCTGCCAGCATTCTTCCCACAAAGCAAAGCTGCTTTAACTAAATTTGGCAAAAGCTATGGTTCTGCTTCTAATAAGATGTACTACAATGGACCATTCAAGGTTGATGGTTGGACAGGTAGCAATTTGTCATGGGACTTGGACCAAAATAAATATTATTACGATAAAAAAGATATCCATTTAAAGAAAATGAAAATGCAAGTTGTAAAAGATGCAAACACCGCACATCAACTTTTCCAACAAGGAAATCTTGATGACGCAACTATTACAGGAACCACGGCTCAAGGCTTGCAAAAAGATAAAAATTTAATGCATCTTAAACGTGCCGGAGTCTACTATTTACAACTAAATCAACGTCAAGGACGTGTATTTTCAAATTCTAAATTACGTGAGGCTCTATCTTTAGTATTAGACAAAAAACACTTAGCTGAAAAAGTACTTGCCGATGGTTCAGAACCTGCATATACATTTGTTGCACCAACTTTAGCTAAAGATCCAACCACTGGCAAAGATTTTGCAACTGAAATGAAGCCAAGTGAAAATTATAATGTCAAAAAAGCACAAAAATTATGGCAAGAAGGCTTAAAAGAAGAAGGAAAGAAATCTGTCACTTTAACTTACTATACAGATGATCAAACTATCAATAAGAATATTGCCCAATTTGTTCAATCACAAGTTGAATCCAAATTAAAAGGTGCAGATGTTGAAGTACACGCTGTTCCTGCTAAAAATAGCCAAGATAATGTAAGTAAAGGCAACTTTGACATGCACTTTAGTTTATGGCTTGCTGATTATGCTGACCCAATGAGTGATTTTGATATCCTTCAAACCAATAATGCTCAAAATTACGGTAAGTATAGTAGTAAGGCTTACGATAATTACATTAGTGCCGCTAAAAGCAAGAGCGCTGCAGATGTCAAACAATACTGGCAAAATATGAGAAATGCTCAAAGTCAGTTAACTAAAGATACTGCAGTAGCACCTTTGTACAACATGACCGAAAGTCACTTAGTAAGAAGCAACTTAAAGGGTGTATTATGGCACTCCGTTGGTGAAGTTGATTATACAAGAGCATATTTTAAGTAAATAATTTTTAAAACAAGCAGTTCCAGCTGCTTGCTTTTTCTACTCTAAGTCAAGTGTTATCAACGATTTTAAGCAATTTTATTTTGA
>NZ_PCZF01000139.1:0-412 GCF_002554115.1 Lactobacillus sp. UMNPBX4 | reverse complement strand
AAAAGTCCCTTGCCCAAAAAGGACTCAACTACTGCAATCGCATGTTTTACTTAGAGCGGACCTGGGAGAATTTAAGCAAACAAGAGCGTTACCAGCTAAGACAAGAAAAACTTAAGCCATTGATGCAAGAGTTTTTCAACTGGTGCGAGAAAAATAAGACAACCGTTTTACCAGGTTCTAAGTTGGGAAAAGTCATTAATTATACACTCAAGCATCAAGAGACTTTTGAACATATCTTGCTTGATGGTAATTTAGAATTATCTAATAATAAAGCTGAACGAGCTGTCAAATCACTAGTAATGGGCCGCAAAAATTGGTTATTTTCACAAAACTTTAGAGGCGCTACTGCAAGTGGCATTATTCTAAGCTTAATTGAAACTGCCAAGAGAAATGGCCTTGATCCTGAAAAGTA
>NZ_PCZF01000138.1:0-418 GCF_002554115.1 Lactobacillus sp. UMNPBX4 | reverse complement strand
CGCCGATTGTAAAATCAAATTGAACACTTTAGAAAAATAAAAAGTCCATCTGGACCCGTTTGATAGAATGTAATTACCACAAAACATCTTGAAACGAGGTCACAAATGGACTCTTTACATTCTATCATGCCTAAGCACAAAAAAGGAAAACATTTGTCATTAGAAGAGCGAGTTATTATCCAAACTCGTATCAAAGATGGATTTTCTCTTAGAGCAATTGCTCGTGAGATTGGTTGTTCTCCTTCTACGATTAGCTATGAAATCAAACGTGGTACAGTTTTGCTTTATCACGGTAAACAAAAGCGGTACAAAGCAGAACGTGGAAATGAAGTTTATCAAGCTAACCGACGCCACTGTGGTCGCAAATCAGACTTCTTGAAGAAATCTGACTTTATCAAGTATGTCAATAAGCATTTCT
>NZ_PCZF01000137.1:0-461 GCF_002554115.1 Lactobacillus sp. UMNPBX4 | reverse complement strand
CCTCAGACCGGTGAAGCAAGTTCAATTGTAATTGTTAGCCTAGGAGTTGCAATGATCGTTGGATTGGGAGTTTATCTAGAAAAGAGTAAATAAAGGGATTGTTTGAAACATTAAAGAAGTTGCAGAAATGTAACTTCTTTTTTTTATTGGAGTTTATTCAAAAATATTTAAATTCAGTTTCTTAACAAGAAAGTTAAACGCCTTTATTCCAGCAACACTGTTTCCTTCCTTATCTAAGGCTGGACCAAAAACCCCGATTCCGGCTTTTTGAGGGATCGCAGATATTAATCCACCTCCAACCCCGCTTTTAGAAGGAACCCCAACATGGGAAGAAAAATCTCCTGATTGATCGTATAGTCCAGCAGTTACCATAATTGATTTAACAACGGTAGCATTTTCTTCTCTTAAAATGCGCTGGTTATTCCATGGTGCGATCCCGCCATTGGCTAATAGAGCTGCTA
>NZ_PCZF01000136.1:0-466 GCF_002554115.1 Lactobacillus sp. UMNPBX4 | reverse complement strand
GTCCAGATGGACTTTTTATTTTTCTAAAGTGTTCAATTTGATTTTACAATCGGCGTTTCTTTTTTGATTATTCTCAGTGACAAAACCCAATGTAGATCTTTTCGTAATATCACGTAATAAACTTTTCGCCTCAACTGAAAGCATCGTTTTATTTTCAATTAAGTATTTATACATATTTACTATATCGGATAATGCTTGATCACTTATCTCACTATTCTTCAACTCTCCCAGAATTATATCTAATTTAGATAATTCATCATACAAACAAGCATCTTCTAGTTTTTCACTATTTAAAATCTCACTTATAGTAATGAAAATTTTTATTTCGTTATTATATCCCTTCTTAAAACGTGAGACCGTAAAATTTTTTGTGTAAGGATGAATATTTCCTTAATTTTATTTCCCTGAATATTAGAAAAAGGAATCCTTTTCCCGTATGATTGATTTGAACGAAAAACATACTAGA
>NZ_PCZF01000135.1:0-506 GCF_002554115.1 Lactobacillus sp. UMNPBX4 | reverse complement strand
CGCCAAAATGATAGGCTAAGCTGCTCATTCTCTTCATGATTTCACCTCCTCGTATTATTGTAATTTGATTATAGCCTATGTATATCTTATAATCCACAGTAAACAGATATGTAATAGATAAAAGGATATTGGACTATGAATTATAAAAGAGACAAAATAAAAGACGCAGGCTATGAAAAACACTACGTCTATAATGCACACTATCATCTAATTTGGTGTACTAAATACCGCAATCAAATCTTTACTAACCAAGACCTTGCACAAGAGATGCGAGACCTGCTCAAGCAAATAGCTGAAGATAATCAAATCAAAATTGAAAAAATGGAGGTAATGCCTGAACATATTCATTTGCTTATCAGCTTTAGACCATCAAAATCAGGTTCAAGCGTAGTCAAAGCACTCAAAGGAAGAAGTGCTTTTTTATTCTTCAAGAATCATCCCGAAATTAAGCAAAACAAGATGTGGGGCGGACATTTATGGTCACCCAGCTATTACTTTGGCACGGT
>NZ_PCZF01000134.1:0-508 GCF_002554115.1 Lactobacillus sp. UMNPBX4 | reverse complement strand
TTGCCCTAATTGTAAAGCATTGATGTTACATAACGGCACTAAAGTAGTTAATAATATTCATCTTTCTTCTGCTGGTAAAAAGCTTGTGCTTTCTATAAGAAAACAGAAGTATCTGTGTCCTGAGTGCAAAAAGACTGCGACAGCTAAATTTAAAGATACTAACTATCATGATCATTTTTCTAATGCTGTTAAAGCCAAACTTGTACGTGATTTAAGTCTATCCAGACCTATGTGTGAAATTGCTGCGGACTCTTTTACATCTTCAAACACAATTATTAGATCTTTAGAGAATGTAGAAAATAATTTTAAAGTCAATTGTAACTGGCTTCCTAGTCACTTATCCTTAGATGACTTCAAATCTGGTAAAAGATTTTCATCTAGTGGTATGAGTATGTGTTTAATCAACGCAGTCAATCATCGGATTATAGATATAATTCCTGAAAGAAATAATAAATTCCTTAGGAATTATTTCATTCAATATAGTTACAAAGCTAGATTATCAGTAATG
>NZ_PCZF01000133.1:0-564 GCF_002554115.1 Lactobacillus sp. UMNPBX4 | reverse complement strand
CAACTTTTGATTTGTCGACTTGTTGAACGAATGATGCAAATTTGTTTTGAGATTCTTCATTCACATCTGGAACTTTCAGTTTCAAGAAATTAGATTTAGAAATATTTTTCATACTTCCACTTGTTCCAGATGACACTCTTTGAATCTGTAATTTAAGAAGAGGATGAATTAACACTTGCCAAAGGAAAATAGAATTTACATTTTCTTTTAAATTTGCTCTCCATAATCGATCTGGTAAATAAGTATTTTCAGGTGCTTCCCAAACATACGCAGTTGCGCCAACTAATTCTTGAGTATTCATTCTACTAATTAGTACATTTCCGGTTCTCACTTTGTTATTTTCATCTGGAACATAATTTGATGGTAAATATTTATAATCATTTTTAAATTTATCATATGACACAGCGCCGGTATTTAATACTTTATTTGTGCATTTTTCTTTACCAGCTAGGCTTTTTCCGGCCGTCAGTGATTCTATATATTTTGAAACTGGTGTATCAAATTTTAAGTCACCAAACATCTCGACAAATCGGGCTTTGATTAAAGTGTCCAATTTTGCTAGTT
>NZ_PCZF01000132.1:0-594 GCF_002554115.1 Lactobacillus sp. UMNPBX4 | reverse complement strand
AGTAAGCGTCAAATAAAATAGTGTACTTAAAAACCGTCCCAGTTACTGTTATACTGAGACGGTTATTTAAGTTCTTTTATTTACAATTCTTCTGGATCTTCTCTTGCCACGGTAAATAAGCTTCAAGGGTTTCCGAATCCAGAATCTCTTCATTCGGTAATTTCTGAAGCAAATAATTCAAGTACTTTTCAGGATCAAGGCCATTTCTCTTGGCAGTTTCAATTAAGCTTAGAATAAAGCCACTTGCAGTAGCACCCTCAAAACTTTGAGAAAATAACCAATTCTTCCGGCCCATGACGAGTGATTTTACAGCGCGTTCGGCCTTATTGTTAGATAATTCTAAATTGCCATCAAGCAAGACATGCTCAAAAGTAGCTTGATGCTTGAGGGTATAATTAATGGCTCTTCCCAATTTAGAGCCTGGCAAAACGGTGATTTTATTTTTCTCACACCAGTTGAAGAACTCTTGCATTAGAGGCTTGAGCTTTGCTTGTCTTAGCTGGTAACGTTCTTGTTTGCTCAAATTCTCCCAGGTTTGTTCTAAGTAAAACATGCGATTGCAGTAGTTGAGTCCTTTTTGGGCAAGGGACTTTT
>NZ_PCZF01000131.1:0-611 GCF_002554115.1 Lactobacillus sp. UMNPBX4 | reverse complement strand
CAAATTCAGATTTGTAGTGATGATATGACAAAGTTATTTGATATAACTGGTAAAACAATTTCTGGTGAATGGGGATCTAATGATGACGATAAAACTGGAATCCCAGTTATCCGAACAACCAATTTTACTAACGAAGGTAATATTGATTATTCAAATGTTGTTACTAGGAAGATTAAAAAAAACAATATTGAAAAAAAGTTTCTTAAATATGGAGATATTATCATTGAAAAATCTGGTGGTAGTGATAATCAGCCAGTAGGCAGAGTCGTTTATTTTGATAATAAGGATGGTAAATATCTTTTCAATAATTTTACTGGTTTATTACGGGTAAAAGATACAAGTAAATGGAATTCAAGATATGTCTTTTGGTCATTATTCGCTTCATATAAGCAAGGAAAAACCAAAATGTATCAAAATAAGACAACTGGTTTGCATAATTTGAGAACAGATGCGTATGTAAAAGACTTAAACGTAAAGGATTTGTCATTTAAAAGTCAAGTCAACATATCCAACATACTAGATAAAGCCCGTAAAGAAATAGAATTAAGAAAAGAAGAACTAGCAAAATTGGACACTTTAATCAAAGCCCGATTTGTCGAGATGTTTGGTGA
>NZ_PCZF01000130.1:0-628 GCF_002554115.1 Lactobacillus sp. UMNPBX4 | reverse complement strand
AACTAGCAAAATTGGACACTTTAATCAAAGCCCGATTTGTCGAGATGTTTGGTGATCCGATAATTAATAATAAAAAACTTACTGAAGTGCCAATGACGAAAATTTGTCAAATCATAGATGGCGATAGAGGTAAGAATTATCCACGAGCTAAAGATTTTAAGACTAATGGTTATTGTTTATTTTTAAATGCTAAAAATGTTACTACCACTGGATTTGATTTTCATAAATGTATGTTTATATCAAAAGAAAGAGATGAACTTTTGCATAATGGTCGGTTAAATCTAGGGGATATTGTATTAACGACAAGAGGAACTATTGGTAATCTTGCTCTTTACACAGAAAAAGTACCATATAATCATTTGAGAATAAACTCTGGGATGGTTATTTTGAGAATGAATCATGAAAAAATTATAGATAGGTTTTTTATAGAGCAATTTAAAATACAACTTAAAAAAATAAAAATGAAAATTGCTAGTGGTTCTGCTCAGCCGCAGCTTCCTGTTTCAACTATGAGTAAAATACCAATAGTTTTACCGTCAATTAGAAAACAAGAAAAATATTCTGATTTTGTCAAACAAGTCGACAAATCAAAAGTTGTTAACGCATCCATAATGAAATATATTATTAG
>NZ_PCZF01000012.1:0-49567 GCF_002554115.1 Lactobacillus sp. UMNPBX4 | reverse complement strand
GGTCCAGATGGACTTTTATTTTTATAAAGTGTTCAACTTGATTTTACAATCGGCGAAAAATAATTTTTTAAAAAATATGCTTGCATTTTTAAAAGATATTCCCTATAATAATTTATGTTCTGTTGAGGACATACAAACATACGAAATGGTCTGGTAGCTCAGCTGGATAGAGCAACAGTCTTCTAAACTGTGGGTCGTGGGTTCGAATCTCACCCGGATCACTGATAAAAGCAATACTGCGTGTATTGCTTTTTTTGTGCTTAAAATAAGTTGATCACCATTTGACCACTAAAAATTGTATAATACAAATTCATGACAATAATTAAGTTATTCTTACATTGAAGCTTAATCTGTTGACTAAATTTGCTAACGATATTATTCTAAATTTGATTTCTTAAAAAATAAGTGTGAATTTATATTATTTTCGCATAACGGGGGAAAGAAGATTGACTACTACCAAAAAGATTATTATGAAACTGGCATGTGCAACAGCTCTTGGTGCGGCTGGCGTAGCAGTAACTCAAGTAAATAGACCACAAGTTACTGTTAATGCTGCAACTACTTCTGTAGCAGCTCGTGCTCTTGGGGTTGACGTTGCTAGTTACCAAAGTGCTGATTTATCAAGTCACGCTCAAGCTGGTTCACAATTTGCTATTGTTAAGGTAAGTGAAGGAACCTCTTATCGTAATCCAAAAGCATCTAACCAAATCTCAACAGCTATTTCTAATAATATGATGCCAATGGCATATCATTTTGCTACATTTAGTTCAAATGCTAATGCAGCAGTTGCTGAAGCAAATTACGCTATTAAGGCAGCTCAAGCATTTGGTTTGCCTAAGGGTTCATACATTGCTTGTGACTACGAAACTGGCCAAGGCAACAACATTTATGGTGGTAAGACGCCAACTGCTAACGCAATCATTGCATTCATGGACACAATCAAGGCAGCTGGTTACCAACCACTTCTTTACGCAAGTTCATCTGTTTTGCAAAACAACATTGATACTAACAGTGTAGTTGCCAAGTATCCTAATTCATTGTGGGTAGCCTCATATGCTATTTCAGGTAGAATTGATAATCCTAACTTTAATTACTTCCCATCAATGGACGGTGTATCAATTTGGCAATTTACTGATAACTGGCGTGGCTTAAACGTTGACGGTAATGTTGCAGTTCTTCCATTGTCAATTGATGGAAATGTAACTTCAAACAATGGTGCTATTTCTCAAGCTCCAAGTAAGCCTGCTACTAGTTCAAAACCAGCTGACAATGAACCAACAACTACTGGCTACATTATGAAGAAGTCATACGTTTACAATAAGAAGGGTGAACGTGTAAGTGGTTCATATGCTGCATATACCAATATTAATTATTATGGTGGAGCAACTAAGCTTGATAATGGTAAGACCGCTATTAGAGTTGGCACAGACCGTTACATTATGGCAAGCAATGTTTTAGGTAACTCTCGTGTCTTAAGGCATAATGCTTATGTTTATAAGAATAATGGTTATTCTCGTGCTAGCTGGCGTGTATTAAGAAAAGGCACTCCAATTAAGACATATGGTTCAAAATTCCACATTAATGGTAAGAGCTATTACCGTATTGGTAAAAACATGTATGTTAAGTGTGGTAACTTTTAATTAATAAAAAATAAATAGAAGCGCAAGTGAATTCGTTTATCAGAATTTGCTTGCGCTTTTTTGTGTTGGCAAGATATGATTATTTCAAATAAGTTGGAAAAAGTAAGGAGGGAAATAATGAAAAAGAAACTTCTAAACTTAATAGGAATACTTAGTTTAATAAGTATTTTTGTAATTTGGACTCAACCTGTAAAGGCTGATGTTGATTATGACATTACTGATATGAATGTTACTGCTAAGGTTAATCGTGATGGTTCAGTTATGATCCATCGAAAGATATATTATGATTTTGACAGCGATGCACATGGCGTTTTTTATCGACAAAATTTAACGCAAAAACAGCAAATTAAGGATATTCAAGTAAAGGTAAATAATCAACCGGTGATTGCTGCAAATAACGAGAAAAATAATACTTATCAATTAACCAAGGAAGATAATTCCTATAGGTTTAAGATTTTTCATCGAATTTCGGAAGATAGCCGGATTAAAGTTGAATACTCTTATAAAATTTTAAATTTAATCACTAATTATAAAGATACTGCTGAATTAAATTTTAAAATTATTGGGAATGGTTGGGATGCCGACATTGATCATGCTCAAGCTACAGTTGTTTTTCCTGAACCGGTAAAAGGGCTAAAAGCATGGGCTCATGGCTCGTTAGATGGCTATACTCAAGTTTTGCCACAAAAGGGTAAAGTCATTATGAAAGCAGACGGCGTAGCAGGTGATGTTGGAATCGAAGTGCATGCGATTTTCCCTACCGCTGTCACAGCAGCAAATAAAAATTTTGTTGATCAGAATAAAAAAGCAGCGATTGAAAAGCAAGAGGCGCAACTAGCCAAAGAAGCTAATGAAAGAAGAAAAAGAAAATCATACTTTGGTTGGGGCTTAGCCTTTGTTTCTTTAATTAGTGGGTTAGCAGTTATTATCAAGGGATTCTTTGGTAAAAAATTAGGTTTTAAACCTAAAAAGGAGCGGGATCTTGCTCATAATTATGAAATTCCTAATGTGGATCCAGTAACTGCCCAGGTTTTAGATAATGCTGCCTGGCCAGATACAAAGGCATTTACAGCATATTTAATGCAACTTGCTGGTAAAAAGAAAATTAAAATTGAGGAGTTTAAGACAAAGCACTTAAAGAAGACCAATTATCGAATTTCTGTTGTAGATGAAAGTATCTTAGATGATGATTTGTTATACTTTCTCTTTAAACAGGTAGGAGATGGAAAATCTTTTACAACCAAGGGATTAAGGAATTATACTTCCAGAAAATTAGGCAAAAAATTCGATAGCTGGTGCAAGAAAAGATATAAACAGACCGAAAAAGATGGATTTTTAGATCATGGATTAAAAATGGTTAGAAGTCACTATCGTAGTCTAGCTATCATAGGAATTATGATTAGTATTGCTGCCTGGGCGATTGCAATATTCCAACTTGGTTCATCTACAGCCAGTGTTGTTGGTGGTGGAATTTTACTAATTATCATTGAATTTATCGCTTTCTTTATCGGCAATAATAAGATTAGTCTGTATACAAAAAAAGGCGCGCTTGAAACTGATCAAGTGCGTGGATTTGAAAAGATGCTAGATGACATTGGCAGATTTAAAATGAAAGATGTCGGTGACCTGATTTTATGGGAAGATATTATGCCATACGCGGTTGCCTTTGGTTTGTCGAAAAAAGTTTTAAAGCAATTAAGACTTGAATTCTCTGAAGATGAATTGAATGCGACTGGCTTCATCGTTGGCAGTTCTTTCTATAGTACGGGTAGTGATGGCTTTGAAAGAAACTTTACTAGTAGTTTTTCTGAAGGTGTATCTTATGGTTCGTCGTCCTCATCTGGCGGCAGTGGCGGCTTTTCCGGTGGCTCCTCCGGCGGTGTAGGTGGCGGCAGCGGCGGAGGTGCTTTTTAATCGGAGAATTTTAGAAACAAAACGATGAAAAAACTTGTATAATTAAAGGAAAAAAGAAAGAAGGATGAATTATGCCATTTGTACACATTGAATTAATTAAAGGTCGTTCTGACGAACAAATTACTAACTTAATGAAGGATGTTACTGAAGCCGTTCATAAAAATACAGGCGCTCCTAAGGAACATATTCATGTCATTATTAATGAATTAGGTAAGCATTCATACGGTCAAGGCGGAGAATGGAGGGCTTAATAATTTGAAGATAATCTTTTGCATCGGCGAAAGATTATTTTTTCGTTTTAGGATTAGGGGATAAATATGACGCAATTAACTGATGAAATGTTTCAAATTTTTGATCAACCAGAATTTTCTTTTAAGAAGATCAAAATGCAGCACACTGAAGCAGAAGTAGCAGAATTAAAGGACAAATTTAAAGGCGTATGGCAAACTTGGAAGGCTGTTAATCAGGCTGTAGCAAAAAAATTGCCAGCGGGCGAATTTGCTAAAGTTCATGTAGAGAGCTGGACTAATGGTTGGAATTTGCGCGATCATTACTGGGCTTCATATCGTTTGCAAGACTTAGCAGATGCTAATCCTTGTATTGGCGTAATGCTGGATAAGAAACAATTGCAAGTATATTTGATGTTTCAGCATTATAAGAGTGAAAAAAGAAGAATGGCTTCTGAACAATATAATAAATTATTGACTGACATTCCTAGTTGGAGTAAGCAAATTGATTTGCAAGACTGGTATATTTGGAATGGCGAAATGTCTTCTGAATTTGATAAGCATACAAAATTAAATGATTATTTAAAGCAAAGCGATATTCAGACACAATTTAAATCAGATCTCAAAGATGCAACGTTTTTGATAGGAAAATTTATTTTTAGAGATCAGCAACATGATGTTAATATGGAAGACTTTATTACACAGGCAATTATGGACTTGGCGCCATTGTATGAAAATTTGGATAAAAAATAAGGACTTACTTCGATAAAATATCGAGATAAATCCTTGATAAAATTAATTTAACTTAACTTAACTATCCAATTATATTTGTCTTCTAAATCGCCGACTTGGATGCCAAATAACGTATCATAAAGTTTTTGTGTAATTGGGCCTACTTTGGTTTCGTCACCGAAGGCATGCTTTTTACCTTGGTAGGTAAGTGAGCCGACTGGTGAAATAACTGCGGCCGTTCCCATTGCACCTGCTTCAACGAAGCGATCAACATCATCGATTGGAATTTTTGTTTCAATTGGATTAAGTCCAAGCTCTTCCGCAATCTTTAAAATTGAACGCTTAGTAATAGATGGCAAGATAGAATCTGATTTAGGTGTTTGGAATTGACCATCTTTAGTAATACCGAAGAAATTGGCACCACCAAATTCATCAATGTATTTGTGTTCTTTAGGATCCAAATAAAGAGCATCCGCAAATCCATTTTTCTTGGCAATTAATGATGGCATTAAGCTGCTGGCATAATTACCGGCAGTTTTTGCTTGGCCAGTACCGGCTGGAGCTGCACGGTCGTAATCGCTGACCTCATAAGGCATTGGCTTAAGTCCTTTAATATAAGCTCCGACTGGAGTGGCATAAATTCTAAATTGATAAGTCTCAGATGGTGACACGCCGACAATTGGCTGCATCCCCATCATGAATGGGCGAATATAGAGCGTTCCGCCAGAACCATAAGGAGGAACAAAGTCTTGGTTAGCTTTAACAACCTCCTTAACGGCTTTAATAAATTCGTCTTCAGGATAAGGCTCCATTAATAGTCGTTTTGCAGAGTTAGCCATTCTTTTAGCATTTTGTTCAGGTCTAAATAAATTAATGCCATCATCTTTTCTGCGATAAGCTTTAAGTCCTTCAAAGACCTCTTGGCCATAGTGCAGTTCTTCAGCTGCTTCATTAAAGGTAATTGATGAGTCTTGGGTTAAGTGGCCGCCTTGCCATTTACCATCTTTAAATTCATCAACCCAGCGATAAGGCAAATCGTGATACTTAAAGCCGAGTTTATTCCAGTCTAAGTCTTCGGGATTAGTTTTAGCCATAATTGTCCTCCTCGTTGTCTCAATATCATTTTTATTAGATTATAGTGAGACTTAACTTAAAAAGCAAAAGGTTTGATATATACTTAAAGTAAGTAAAAATAAAACAATATAGTTAAATTGAAAAAGTGGTGAAAATATGTACGATTATCGTAATAATATCAAAGTAATTTTAAATAAAACGGAGGCAGACGACAAAAGTTTAGCCAACAGTTTAAATGCCATCAAAGCAATTATTGCTATGGCTGATGGCGGAAATGTGGACAAACCAAAAGTAAAAAGCGCTCCAAAGAAAAATGCCAATACTCAATCAATTGCCCAACGAAATGCAGATTTGAAGCAATTTAAGCAACTATTGATGGGATTAACTAATTTAATCGAAACACCAGGGAATGAAAAAGCTAAGAAAACTTCATTGGAAGCTCTACATAAATTAACTTTTGTTCCTGGTGTGGGTAAACGTTATGGCAATGTTTTAGGCAAACTAGACCAAGCGATTCAAAAGTCAAAGACTACTAAAGAGGCAGTCAATAAAAAGATTTTTGAAGATGCGATGAAGCCTAAAGAGCAACCTAAGCGTGATTATCGTAAAGGTAGACGCTATACAGTTATCCGTGCACTTTCTGGTTGCAATTTAATTAATGATGATGGTCAAATTGTTTATCGCATTAAGGAATCACAAATTCATTCGCTTAATTTGAAAAGCGGAGATATTGTAGAAGCACTAGAAGATCGAGAGAATCCTCATTTTGAAGCTGAAATTTTGCGTGTTGTTGGCTATCGCAAATTACGTACGCGAGATTATGATCCTATTGAGGAATTTCGTTATGCGGTTGTGCAAGGTCGAACTGGACAATTGGCAATTACGCGTAATATTAAAGGACAAAAATTACGCATCAGAGGTAAGGCAATAACCATTCCAGTAGATTCAAGCTATTATCAAGGTGAAAATATTCATTTGGAAGATGGCTCAATTGTTGATTTAGCTTGGTATACTGGGGATGTTCGCATTAAGAAAAATCCTGCTGATGCCGTACAAATTCGCTGGATTTATCAAGTAGATCCACCTAAACAATCAGACCTTTCTTATAAGAAGAAAGACAAGAGCAAAGATAAAGCAGCAGAAGAATTAACTAAATTAGATATGAATCTGCACTATCAACGAGTAGGTATTGCAATTGGTGATAATCAAAACGAAGGAGTTTTAGAGGGAATAGTTAATCGTTATAATGGCATTCCGATTCCAATTGATGCCTTTGAAGGTAAAAAGAAGGTCATGGAACGCCAAATTAAAGATCTTGATATTGTGATTTTGATGACAGCATATGCTGCTCATGATGCGACTTGGAATATTCAAGAATTTGCTTCAAAATATGGGGTGAAATTTGCAGTTTCGTCATCAAAAGGTTATAGGTCATTTGAAAGAGCACTATATCGTGCGGAAAATAAATTACCTGCTTACGAAGGAACACAAACAATTGACTATAAAGAAGCAAAAGATAACTAATATCTGCTTTGTTTTTATTGATAAATTCTTTTTTAGGTAGTAAACTATAAGAGTTGTATTTGTGGAGACCTCCACATCTGCAACCGCACGGCTCGGGGTTAGAAGTCTTCTTGAGTAAGAAGCACCTCAGTTCGGCGAGTCTAAGTATTTTTTCGGAGGTGTACAAATGTACGCAATTATTAAGACCGGTGGTAAGCAATACAAAGTTGCAGAAGGCGACAGCGTATTTGTAGAAAAGCTTGATGCTGAAGAAGGTAGCTCAGTAACTTTTGACGAAGTTATCCTTGTTGCTAATGGCGACGACGTTAAGGTTGGTACTCCATTAGTAGATGGTGCTAAGGTAACTGCTAAAGTTGAAAAGCAAGGTAAGGAAAAGAAGGTTGTAACTTTCAAGTACAAGCCTAAGAAGCACTCACACAGCAAGTATGGTCACCGTCAACCTTACACTAAGGTTACAGTTGAAAAGATTGAAGCTTAATTCAGAGGTGAAATGATTATGAATATTTTAGGTATGAAATTATTTGCCCACCACAAGGGTGGCGGTTCTACTGCCAACGGTCGTAACTCAGCTGGTCGTCGTTTAGGCGCTAAGGCTGGTGACGGTCAAACTATCCACGCAGGTACTATTATTTACCGTCAACGTGGTACTAAGATTCACCCAGGCAAGAACGTAGGTCAAGGTGGAGACGACACTTTATTTGCACTTGTTAACGGCGTTGTTAAGTTTGAACGTCTTGGCAAGTACAAGAAGCAAGTTTCTGTATACCCAGCTGAAGAAGCTAAGTAATTCAGATATAAAATAAGGCGGGTAGCTAGTGCCACCCGTCTTTTTTTATGGTATTTTCCATAGCAGATTTAGTATAATTAATAAATATATTACGCAAAGAAGGTATCTGATTATGGAAAATAAAGAGGAATTACTTACATTAATTAACCATCGTATTAATCAAGTTACAGCTTTGATTAAGGAACATAACGCAGATGCTATGATTATCTTTAATCAAGCTAATTATCGTTATCTTACTAATTTTACCGGCGAAGAGGCACAATTAATATTGACGGCCAGTGGTGAGCGAATTCTTTTGTCAGATTCACGTTTTGCAGGGCAAATTAAGGCGCAAGCTCCAGGTGAAATGAATGTAATAATGAAACATTCAAGTGACTATGAAGAATTGACTAAAGCCCTTAAGAAAATGAATATCAAAAAGGTTTTGGTAGAAGGTGAATTTGTTTCAGCTAGTGAATTTTCAAAATTAAAGGAATTAAATCCAGATCTTAATTTTGAAATGGTTGAAGAACTAGTCGAACGTGTCAGAAATGTAAAAGATGAACTTGAAATTGCTGCTTTACGCAAAGCTATTGATATATCAATGGAAAGTTTCAAAGGTATTTTGCCAATGATCAAGCCTGGCGTAAAGGAACGTGCAATTGGTGCTAAACTAGATTATCTTTTTAAAGTAAATGGTGGAGACGGCCCAGACTTTGAGACAATTGTTGCTTCAGGTGTGCGCTCGGCTTGGGCTCACGGCGTAGCTAGTGACAAGGAACTTGAAGAAGGCGATATGATCGTCATTGATTTTGGTAGTTTTTATCATGGTTATGCGGCTGATATTACTAGAACGGTTGCCTTAGGTGACGTTGATGAGGAAATGCACAAGATTTATGATATTGTCCATGAAGCACAGCGCCGAGGTATTGAAGCAGCCGTTGTGGGAAATACAGGCCACGATGTTGATAAGGCAGCTCGTGATTATATAACTGAGCAAGGTTATGGTAAATACTTTGGTCATGGTATTGGTCACGGAATTGGTCTTGAAATCCATGAATTATGTCAACCTGCTCTGCCTTTTAGGACAACTAAACTAGTTAATAATATGGTTCACACTGTTGAACCAGGGATTTATTTACCTGATAAAGGCGGCGTTAGAATCGAAGATGATATTTTGATTCATGATCAAGCGCCTGAAACTTTATCTACTTTGCCTAAAGATGAGTTAATTTCATTATAGTTAATATTTTAATAGGCCGAAGTTATAGCCAAAACGGTCTAAGATTGGTAAGATAATAATTGTAGAAATGAGGGACTTATTATGACAATGATTTCAGTAAACGAATTCAAGAATGGCTTAACTATTCAATACAATAACGATTTATGGCGTATTGTTGAATTCCAACACGTAAAACCAGGTAAGGGTAGTGCATTCGTACGTTCAAAGCTTAAGAGCTTGAGAACCGGTGCTGTCCAAGAATATACTTTCCGTTCAACTGCAAAGGTTGAAACTGCAGATATTCAAACTAAGTCAATGCAATACTTGTACAATGACGGTTCAAGTTACGTATTCATGGATACTTCAACTTATGATCAATTAGCTATTCCAAATGAACAAATCAAGGATGAAGCTAACTACTTGTTAGAAAACATGGTAGTTAACGTAATCATGCACGAAGGTGAAACTTTAGGTATTCAATTACCTAATACTGTTGATTTGAAGGTAGCTAAGACTGAACCAAACATCAAGGGTGATACTTCATCAGGTGGTGGTAAGCCAGCTACTATGGAAACTGGTTTGGTAGTTAACGTACCATTCTTTATTAACGAAGGTGACGTATTAACTATCAACACTTCTGATGGTACATACGTATCACGTGCAAATAAGTAGTTTTTTGAGGTAACAAAATGGCAGATAGTTCAAAAATTCTCTTAAGTGGTGAAGAAAACAGCGAACAAATTAAAATTGATCCAAGTGTTCTAGAAGTTATTTTGGGGATTGCTGCTGAAAAAATTGATGGCGTTGCTGGAATGCGTGGTAGCTTAAAGTCAGGACTTAATTGGGTTCTTGGCCGTGAAGATCACGGTAAGGGCGTTAACGTAAAAGTTGACGAAGATAATAAATTAATTGCTGATGTTTATGTCTACCTTGAAAGTGGCGTTAATGTTCCTAAAGTGGGAATGGAAATTCAAAAGGAATTGAAGGCTCAATTGTTACAAATGACTGACCTTGAACTTAAGTCAATCAATGTTCATGTGGTAGGCTTAGCTTTCCCAGAAGATGAAAATGACGCTGAAGAAAGTCAAACCACCTCAGAGCTGTTTCCGGAGGATGAATAGAGAGATAATGAACCAACACGAAAGTCGAAAAGTTGCTATGCAAGCAGTATATTTGGCTAATCAAGAGCCAGATTTAACTGCTGAAGATGTGGAAGCAAAAGTCGTCGCAACACTTAATTTAAAACAGCTTTCTGCCTATTCAAAGAAACTAATTGAAGGCGTACTTGAAAATCGTGAAGATTTGCAGTCTGAATTAACTAGTCATTTGAAAAAGGGCTGGCGTCTTGAACGTGTAAGTCAAATAGTTGTTGCTATTATGGAAGTTGCACTTTTTGAAATTAAGAATAGTGATGAAATTGATCCTAAGGCAGCAGTTAATGAAGCTTTAAATTTATGTGACGAATTTGCTGAGCCAAAAGAAAAACCATTTATTAATGGTATGTTAGCAAACTTTGTTTAATAACGATTGAATAGCCGGCAGCTTTGCCGGCTATTTTTTAGTAATAAGGAGAAAAAATAATGGAAAAAATTCTTGATGGTAAGGCATTTGCAAATTTATTAGGTCAAAATCTTAAAGAAAAGGTTAAGAAATTAAAAGATGAGGGAATAACGCCACATTTTTGCGTAATAAATATTGGGGACGATCCTGCAAGCAAAATCTATGTTCGAACTAAAAAGCGTCGTGCTGAAAAAATGGGTATTATCCAAGACATTTATCAAATGTCGGCTGATACAAAGCAAGAAGAAGCTTTAGCTTTAATTGATAAATTAAATGCAGATCCAGCAATCAATGGTTTAATGGTACAATTGCCAGCTCCTAAACAAATTGATGCGGATGCCTTGCTAGAAAGAATTGATCCTAATAAAGATGTAGATGGATTAACTCCAGCTAATATTGGTCATCTTTGGATGGGTAACCATTTTGTAGAACCAGCTACTGCCGAAGGGATCATTGCTTTACTTAAGCATTATGAAATTCCACTTGAAGGTAAAAACGTTGTAATTATTGGCCGTAGCAATATTGTAGGTAAGCCTTTAGCAGCTTTAATGTTGGAACAAAATGCTACAGTTACGATTGCGCACTCAAGAACTAAGAATTTGGGTGAAATTACTAAAAAGGCAGATGTTTTAGTTTCTGCAACTGGTCAGGCATTTTTAGTTAAAGCAGATATGGTTAAAGATGGTGCAGTTGTGGTTGATGTTGGTATGAACCACGTTGATGGTAAATTAGTCGGTGATGTAGATTTTGATAAAGTAAAAGAAAAGGCCAGTTATATTACTCCTGTTCCAGGTGGTGTAGGTCCCTTAACTGTGCAATTCTTGATGGAAGCAGTAGTTAAATTGACTAGGAGACAAAATAAATGACCGATAATAAGTATTTAACGGTTACAGATTTAAATTATTATATTACGCAAAAATTTAAAAATGATCCTTACTTGCATAAGGTGTTTTTGCAAGGTGAATTGTCTAACTTTCGTTATCGTCGAAATTCACATCAGTATTTTTCATTAAAAGATGAAAAGTCTAAAATTAATGTGGTGATGTTTCGTTCCTACTTTGATAAGGTGAAATTCAAGCCTGAAGAAGGAATGAAGGTATATGTAGTTGGCTATGTTAGCGTTTATGGACCACAGGGCTCATATCAGTTTTATGCGGAGAATATGGAACCGGCCGGACTTGGAGCGCTTTATGAACAATTAAAGCAACTTCAAGCTAAATTAGCTAAGGAAGGCTTATTTAATCCAGAGCATAAAAGAAAACTGCCACGTTTTCCTGATAGGATCGCAGTCGTAACTAGTGCTTCTGGAGCTGTTATTCATGATATTATGGTGACAGCTAACCGCCGCTTTCCTCATGCGGAAATTGATCTATTCCCAGCACAAGTACAAGGCGATACTGCGGCTGATTCATTAGTTAAAGCCATGCGCCAGATTGCTGCACAAGGCGATAAATATGATGTAATGATTATTGGTCGTGGTGGTGGATCACTAGAAGATTTGTGGCCTTTTAATGAAGAGGAAGTAGTACGGCAAGTTTATGCAATGCCAATGCCGGTTATTTCATCAGTAGGACACGAAACAGATACTACTTTATGTGATTTAGTAGCTGATGCACGGGCGGCTACGCCAACTGCAGCCGCTGAGTATGCGACGCCTAATTTGGCAGATGAATTGGCAGGAATTCATCAATTACAGAGTCGGTTAATTGCAGGAATGCAAAATAATATTAGCCAAAAACGAGATCGTTTAAATCGAATTAAAAACTCTGTAATTATGAGAGAACCTACCCGACTTTATGATCAACAAATTCAACAAGTTGATTTATTAAAGCAGCGCCTGCAAAATAGTATTCAAAATAAAGTGAATAATTCTTTGCAAAATTATCGTTTATTAAAACAGCGTTTGCTCAGCGTTAGTCCTGATAAGCAAATTGCAGGAATGAAACAACAAGAAAATTTTTTGACTAAACAGTTAAATGACAATATGCGTCATTATCTAAAGAGTAAGCGTAGTGATTTTAGTAAAGTAGTTCAACAACTTGATGATTATAGTCCACTTAAAACTTTAGAACGTGGCTTTGTTTATACTACTAATGAAGATGGAGAAACTATTAGTTCAGTTAATCAAATTAAAAAAGATGATCATTTAAATCTTCATTTTAAAGATGGACAAGTTACAGCAACAGTTACAGAGGTAAGGAAATAAATATGCCAACAAAGAAAAATAATTTTGAAGAACAATTAAATAGTTTAGAAAAAATTGTCACTAATCTTGAAAACGGAAATGTACCACTTGAAGATGCTTTAAAGGAATTTCAAGAAGGAGTAAAGATTAGTCGTGAACTAGATAAAAAGTTGACTAGTGCAGAAGAAACTGTAGCCAAGTTGATTGATAGTGATGGTACTGAACATGAACTAGATCCAAATAATGCAGCAGCTCCAGAGGATTAATATGACAGCATTTGAATATTTTAAAGAAGATTGGACACCAGTAATTGATGATTATCTAGCTAAACATTTAGCTTCAGAGGTTGATGACAAGAAAATTAGTCAGATCATGGCTTATTCAGTTATGGCTGGTGGTAAAAGATTAAGACCCCTTTTGTTTTTGGCAATCTTGAATACATTAGGACGCAAAATAGAAGAGCCTGAAATTAGAATTGCTTGTGGGATTGAATTAATTCACACATATTCCTTGATTCATGATGACTTACCTGCAATGGATAATGATGATTATCGTCGTGGTAAGTTAACTAGTCATAAAAAATGGGGTGAAGCTGAGGCTATTTTAGCTGGGGATGCACTTTTACCATTAGGCATTCAATGGATAGCAGAAGGTAGTCGTTCTGCCAAGTTAGTTGCCATCATTACACAGGCAGTCGGGCCTAACGGTATGGTTGGTGGTCAATATCTTGATATTGATTCCACTAATAATGCAAGTGTGGCTGATGACGCTAAGTTTATCAACAAGATGGAATGGCTAAAAACCGGTTGTTTAATTCAAGCCAGTGTGGAAATGGCAGCTACTTATGCTAAGGCTAGCGATATTGAACAAGTTAAATTAATTGATTTTGCCAAAGCATTTGGTCGTTCATATCAAATTTATGATGACTTAGTTGATGTGGTTGAGACAAGTGAAGAAGCCGGCAAAGCTACTCATAAGGATAAAGAAGAAGGCAAAAATAATACTTTAACTTTATTGGGAATTAATCAAAGCCGGAAGGAATTAAGGGATTTGATTGATCAAGCTAAAGATGATTTGCATGGCTTGAATGGAGAAGTATTAGCTGGTTTTTTGAATCTATATCAAAAGGTGTTGTAAATGGCAAAGCAAAGAGCAGATGTTTTATTAGCTGAACAAGGAATCTTTCATTCTCGTTCTGCTGCGCAAAGAGCAATTATGGCGGGCTTAGTTTCAGATCATAATCATCAAAGAATTGATAAGAGCGGAACTAAGTTCCCTGAAGGCGAGAAGTTTTACGTCAAAGATGATGGTAAAAAATATGTTTCTCGTGGTGGTTTCAAACTTGAGAAAGCATTGAAGGTTTTTGACATCGACTTACAAGATAAGATTTGTTTAGATATTGGAGCTTCAACTGGTGGCTTTACCGATGTTGCTCTGCAAAACGGGGCCAAGATGGTTTATGCGTTAGATGTAGGCTACAATCAATTAGCTTGGCAATTAAGAGATGATCCACGTGTAGTAGTAATGGAGAAGCAGAATTTCCGTTATTCTAAACCTGAAGATTTTAATCAAGGCTTACCTGATTTTGCGATGACTGATGTTTCGTTTATTTCACTTGATTTGATCATGCCGCCAATGTATGAAATCCTAAAGGATCAATGTGATGCTGTTTGTCTAATTAAGCCACAATTTGAGGCAGGTCCAGAAAACGTTGGTAAGCATGGTATTGTTCACGATCATGAAGTCCATAAAAATGTAATTGAACATACTATGCAAAAGGCAATGGAAATTGGTTTTAATGTTTTAGATGTTGATTATTCACCAATTAAAGGTGGTAAAGGAAACATTGAATTTTTGATTCATTTGCAAAAAGACGAAGCTAACGGTGGTCGTAATTTGTGGTCAAGTACCCCAGCAGAAGTAGTAGAACGTGCTGTAAATAGTCTCTAGGAGTGGAAAAATGCTAGTTGAACTAGATATTAAAAATTTTGCGATTATTAAAAGCTTAAAAGTTCGCTTTCAAGAAAAAATGACCGTGATTATCGGTGAAACTGGTGCTGGTAAATCAATAATCATTGATGCGGTTTCATTATTGATGGGAAGCCGTAGTCAAAAAGAGATGATCCGTTCTGGAGAACAAAAGGCTGTAATTACGGGTTTGTTTGTACTTGATAATCAAAAAGAAAAGATTGCGGAGCTTTGTGAAAAGTATGGTCTGCCACATGATGACGATCAATTAGTGATTAGCCGAGAATTAGCCATCAAGGGTAGAAATATAGTACGTATTAATGGTCAATTAACTACTATCAATGTTTTACGTGAAATCGGCAATTATTTAGTTGATATTCATGGTCAGCATGATCAGCAAATATTAATGGATCAAGATCGTCAAATTGATTTAGTTGATGATTATGCATCTGATTCTTTTAAAGAAGAATTATCAGCGTATCAAGAGGATTATCGCCATTGGCAAAAGTTAATTAATCAACTGCGTCATTTGCGTCAAGATGCACAAGAATTGGCTCAAAAACAAGATATTCTTCAATTTCAAAATGATGAGTTAGAGTCTGCTAATTTGGAGGATCCTGATGAGGATGAAAAATTAGAGGAAGAATTTAACGAATTAAATAATTATCAAAAAATTGCAGATACTGCCAATTATTTTATGCAGCTGTACGATGATGACGAGCACGGAATTGCAACGTTATTAGGGGATGCACAAAATGCAGCGACAGATTTAACGGAATTTGGTTCAAAATTTAAAGATTTTGCTAAAACTGTTGATGACGGAGTGTATGCTTTAAACGACGCTCGTAGTGAGTTGTCTAATTTGATGGATCAGATGGATTTTGATGAAGAACGTTTCCAATATGTAACTAATCGTTTAGATACGTTGAACTCATTGAAGAAAAAGTATGGTCCAACGTTGGCAGATGTCTTTGCTTTTTACGCTAAAGTGCAAAAAGAACTTGGTCAGTTTGAAACTGGCGGTTTAGATGAAGAAAAGCTGCAAGCAGAAGTGGCACAAGTTGAAGAAAAGATGACCAAAGAAGCTAGACAATTGCACCTAATTCGAGAAAAAGTTGCCCATTCACTAGAAGAGCAAATAAAACAAGAATTAGCAGATCTTTATATGGAAAAGGCCCGCTTTTCTATTAATTTTGAAGAAACCAAAACTTTTACGGCTAAAGGTACAGATGCAATTGTATTCTTGATTGCACCTAACCCAGGTGAAGATCTAATGCCGTTAGTAAAAATTGTCTCAGGCGGTGAGCAATCGAGATTAATATTGGCATTGAAGGCTATCTTTAGTCATGTTGAACCTGTTGGAACGATGATCTTTGACGAAATTGATACAGGTGTTTCAGGACGTGTTTCTGCCGCAATTGGTAAAAAGATGCATTCTATTGGTCAAGACAAGCAGGTAATTGCTATAACCCACTCTCCACAGGTTGCAGCTGCAGGTGATCAACGTTATTTAGTTGCAAAACAAGTAAAAGATGGTTCTACGTTTACTCAAATAGGACCTTTAAGCAAGGAAGAAACTATTACTGCAATTGCTCAAATGATGGCAGGACAAGATGTAACAGATGCGGCTAAAAAGAACGCTGCTGATTTGATTAAGAGTATTAAAGATGAATAGTATCAATAAGTTTTGGATGGATTTTTGTCAAAAACATCATGTTAATCCGGGAGAATTAGAAGGTGCTTATGCATTTGGCGGAAATAGCCAAGATGCTGATGTATTAAGCGATTTAATTAATCGTGGCATTAAAACCGCTACTACAAGCGTATATGATCCAGATGAAGATGTTCCCACAGTCGGTCAATATGCTATTGTTTTAAATGGAGAAAATAAACCAGTGTGCGTAATTCGAAATAAAACCGTGGAAATTATGCCATTTAAAAATGTTTCTGCTGAACATGCATATTTAGAGGGTGAAGGAGATCGCTCATATGATTATTGGCGAAAAATTCATGAAAATTTTTTTGCATGGGAATGTCGAGAAAATTTAAACACTATTTTTAGTGAAAATACTGAAGTAGTTTGTGAGACTTTTGAAAAAGTAGATTGAGGCAAAAAATAGGCTATCAGTCTACTTTTTTGATGCCTTGAGACGTCTACGGTTGAACTACATAAAGAGAAAACTTGAAAAACTATTGATTTTAGTGCAAACTAGATATATTAATAGTTACTAAGAGGAGTTCAGCATGGCAGATAAAGGTTTGTTATTAGTACTTTCGGGTCCTTCAGGTGTTGGTAAAGGAACTGTAAAAAGTGCTATTGTTGAAAACAAAGTCTTTCCATTTGAGTATTCAGTTTCAATGACTACTCGTAAGCCTCGTCCCGGCGAAGTCGATGGAAAAGATTATTTCTTTGTAAGTGAAGAACGTTTTCAAGAAGCTATTAAAAATGGTGAGTTATTAGAATATAATAATTACGTTGGACATTATTATGGTACGCCATTAGGTCCTGTAAAAAAGATGTTACATGATGGCAAAGACGTTTTATTGGAGATTGACGTTAACGGTGCCGCTAAGGTCCGTGAGAAAATGCCTGATGGCGTGTTCATCTTTTTAACTCCACCAGATTTGCATACATTGCACCTGCGATTAGAACATCGTGGTACTGAGTCAGAAGATGTAATTCGTGGTAGAATTAAACAAGCTCGAAATGAAATCTTGGAAATGGAAGAATATGATTATGCAGTTGTAAATGATACAGTTGCTAATGCAGTAGACCATATCAAGGCAATTGTTGATGCAGAGCATGTCAGTGTTAAGCGTGTAATTGATGACTATCGTAAGATGGTCAAGGAGGATTAATCATGAGAATTACTTATCCATCAATTGATAAATTGTTGTCACGTGTTGATTCACGTTATTCATTATCTGTACTTGCTGCTAAGAGAGCACATGAACTTGAAGCTGGCGATCCACCAACTTTAGATCATTTCAAGTGTGATAAGGCAGTTGGTAAGGCACTTGAAGAAATTGCCGCTGGTAAAGTAACGGTTGACCCAGCTCATGCCGAGGTTAACCTCGAAGACTAATTTACTGACCTTCATCCTTTGGGTGGAGGTCTTTTTTACAGGTGATTAGATGATTGCTCAGGTTATTGTTGATGTTGCAACCAAGCAAACAGATCGTATTTTTGAATATCATATTCCGGCTGAATTAGAAAAAGATGTCAAAATTGGTTCAAGAGTAATAGTACCGTTTGGTCGAAGAAAAGTTCAAGGCTTTGTAGTAGGCATAGAGGCAAAAAGTCAATTTACAGGTAAGTTAAAAGATCTTTTAGTGACAGTGGATGAAATGCCACCACTTACACCAGAATTAATAAAATTGTCTGAAAATTTGGCACAAAATATTTTTTCATATCGAATTACCATTTTACAAGCAATGTTGCCATGGGTAATGCGGGCAGGCTATCGTAAACTGTTAGTACCTGCAAATGAAAAAGCTAAAAAGATGCCGTTCTTTCAAGGTGATCCCATTGATTTAGCTAAAATGATGGATCTGAAGCAAATAAAAAAAGTTCATCAATTGCTGAAAAATGATGATGCCAAAATAGAATATGTTGTAGAAAATAGAGCTAAAGAGAAAAAAGAAAATCAGTATGAATTAGCGCTAGATTCTGCAGAATACACCAAGATTTACAATACTTTGCGTCAAAATGCGGTTAAGCAAAAGCAATTGATGATGGATATTATTGAAAATAAAGATGATTATCCTAAAAGTCAAAGTGATTTGATAAAAGGGTTAGGCTTATCGGCTGCTAATTTAAATTCAGCTGTTAAAAAAGGTTGGTTAAAAAGAAAAGCTGTCGAAGTTTATCGTAATCCCTTAGCTGGTTTTGAAGATGAAAAAAAGCCAATTCTAGTGACCTTAAATGATGAACAACAGGCTGCGTTGGACCAAATTAATAGCGCAATTGATCAGCGTAATGCAGAGACCTTTTTACTTGAAGGAATTACTGGTAGTGGGAAGACAGAAGTATATTTGCATGCAATTGGACAAGCTTTAGCTCAAGGAAGAAATGCCTTGATGCTAGTGCCAGAAATTTCGTTAACACCGCAAATGGTAAAGCAAGTAAAGGCACGTTTTGGTGATAAAGTGGCCGTTTTACATAGTGCTTTATCTGAAGGGGAAAAATATGACGAATGGCGTAGAATTCGTCGTGGTGAAATTCAAGTAGTAGTTGGAGCAAGAAGTGCAGTTTTTGTTCCGCTAGATAATATTGGATTAATCATAATTGATGAAGAGCATGAATCATCATATAAACAAGAGACCAATCCTCGTTATAATGCTAAAAATGTGGCACTCTGGCGTAGTAAATATCACCATTGTCCATTAGTACTAGGAAGTGCTACTCCATCACTAGGAAGTCGAGCACGTGCTCAAAAAGATGTATATCATCTATTACGTTTAACTAAACGTGCAAATCATAAAAAATTACCTAAAGTTAATTTGATTGATCTTAAGCATGTTCAATTTGCAGGTGGGCAATTTGACTTGTCTGTTGAATTAGTCGATGCAATTAAGAAAAGACTAGAGAAAAAAGAGCAAGTCATCTTGATGCTTAATCGGCGAGGATTTGCTAATTTCATGCTTTGCCGGGAATGTGGTTTTGTTTTGAAATGTCCTAATTGTGATGTTTCACTTAATTTGCATAAAGATACTAATAGTATGCAATGTCACTATTGCGGACATACAGAGCCAATTCCTACTCGGTGTCCTAATTGTCAAAGTTCAAAAATCCGTTTTTTAGGTACTGGAACCCAAAAAGTTCAAGAAGAACTTGAAGAACTTTTACCAGGAGCTAGAATTTTAAGAATGGATGTTGATACAACTAGGAGAAAAGGCAGTTATAAGCGGATTTTGGATTCATTTGGTAACCATGAGGCGGATATTTTGTTAGGAACTCAAATGATTGCTAAAGGATTAGATTTTCCAAATGTAACTTTAGTTGGCGTAATTAACGCAGATACGGGATTATGGTTATCGGATTATAATGCATCAGAAAAAACATTTGAGTTGCTGACGCAAGTTGCAGGACGTGCAGGACGTGCTGACAAGGAAGGCGAAGTTTTAATTCAAACTTATAATCCAGAACACTATGCCATTCAATTGGCACAAACGCAGGATTATGAAAGATTTTATGGTTATGAAATGCATATGCGTCATGCTGGCAATTACCCACCATATTTTTATACAGTATTAATATCAGTTGCTGCTAAAAAAGAGCAAAATGCGGCTAGAGAAGCATTCAAGATAAAAAGATACTTATTGCAGCATTTAAATAATCAAGCAATAATTTTAGGACCATCGCCAAGTGCAATTTCTAGAGTAAAAAATCAATATTATTACCAAATACTGGTAAAATATAAAAAAGAACCAAATTTAAATAAACTATTGCACCATGTTCAAGATTCTGCTCAAGAAGCTAAGAAATATGGTTTAAGTATTTTTATCGATAATGAACCAGAAAGAGTAATGTAAGGAGTTGTTTTAATGACATCAGTAATATTCATGGGAACACCAGAGTTTTCAGTTCCAGTATTAGAAGGCTTAATCAAAAATAATTATGAAATTAAGGCTGTTGTAACGCAGCCTGATAAAAAGGTTGGTCGTAAACAAAAGATCACTAAGACCCCAGCTAAAATTGCTGCAGAAAAGCATAATTTACTTGTTTTTCAACCAGTGAAATTGTCTGGCTCAGAAGAAATGCAACAATTGATTGATATGCATGCTGACTTAATCGTCACCGCCGCATACGGTCAGTTCTTGCCAACTAAGTTTTTAAACTCAGTAAAAATTGCTGCTGTTAATGTCCATGGTTCACTTTTGCCAAAATATCGTGGTGGTGCACCAATTCAATATTCACTCATTAATGGGGATGCAGAAACTGGTATCACCATTATGGAAATGGTAAAGAAAATGGATGCTGGTGATATTTATTCTCAAAAAGCAATTAAGATTGAGCCAGAGGACAATGCAGGAACTTTATTTAATAAATTATCAATTGTAGGTAGAGACTTACTTTTGAAGACTTTACCTTCGATTATTGATGGCAGCGTTAAAAAGATTCCTCAAGATCCAGATAAGGTAGTCTTTTCACCTAATATTACTAAAGAACAAGAACGCATCGTTCCTACTATGACAGCTGCTGAAGCTAACAATATGATCCGTGCTCTTAATCCAGATCCAGGTGCTTATATGATGCTTGAAGGCAAGCGCTTCAAGGTTTGGAAAGCAGAAGTTGCTAAGGATAGTACTGATTTAAAGCCAGGTTGCGTAGTAGCTAATAAGGGCCGCTTTGCAATTAGCTTTGCTAATGGTACTGTTTTAAACTTGCTCGAGGTACAACCAAGCGGCAAGAAGAAAATGGATATTAAGAACTTTTTAAATGGTCAAGGTAGTAAATTTGCCCCAGGAGAAGAAATTGTCGACAAATAAAAGTGCCCGTGCAATTAGCTTAGATACTTTAATTAAAGTCTTAAAAAATGGCTCATATTCAAATATTAGTTTGAACAATAGTTTAAAGCATTCTGATTTATCGATTGCTGATCAAAATTTAGCAACTAGAATTGTTTACGGAACGATTCAATATCGCCTTTTTTTGGAATATCAATTGACCGGTTTGCTTAAAACAAAAATCACTGAAAAATATTTGAAGCCGCTCTTGTTGATGTCACTTTATCAGATAATATTCTTAGACAAGGTTCCTAACCGTGCTGTACTAGATGAAGCTAATAAACTAGCTAAACAGTTTGGCAAACATCATTCTTCAGGCTATAGAGTAGTGAACGGAATCTTGCGTGCATTTATTAGACGCGGTGTGATTTTACCTGATGAAAAGGATACCGTTAAATATTTAAGTATTAGAGAAAGCGTTCCTAAATGGTTAGTTAAGTATTTAATTGACAATTGGGGAATGCAAAAAGCAAAATCAGTTTTAAGCAGTATTAATGAACCAGCCAAAAATAGTGTGCGAATTTCATCACTAGCAGATAAAAATCAGGTTTTTGATCAATTAACAAAAGAAGGATATCAACCGAAATGGTCAAATTTATCTCTTAATGACGCCGTTTTAAGTCATGGTGGCATTAGCGAAAGTGATTTATTTGAACAAGGAGAGTTGACAATTCAAGATGAAGCCGCTAGCTTAGTGGTAGAAGCTTTTGATTTTGATAAAAATCAAGCTGAACATGTTTTAGATGCATGTAGTGCACCTGGCGGGAAAACTGTCCAGATTGCTGAAAATATCACTGGTGATGTAACTGCACTAGACATTCATGAAAAGAAATTACGTCTAGTAAAAGAAAATGCTCGCCGCATGCATGTGTCGGACAAAGTAACAACTAAGGCATGTGATGCTAGAAAAGCGCAAGAAATGTTTAATGCAGGTGAGTTCACTAAAATTTTAGTTGATGCTCCATGTTCAGGTTTGGGACTATTAAGACGCAAGCCTGAGATTCGTTATACCAAGAGTTTGCAAGATTTGAAGAGCTTACAAAAAATTCAGTTAGGGATTTTAGATTCTGTTAGCACATTGTTAAAAGTTGAGGGAGAATTAGTATACTCAACTTGTTCAATTTCAATGGAAGAAAATGAAGAAGTAGTTAAGCAATTCTTGCGAACTCATCCTGATTTTGAATTAAAACCATTTTTATTAAGCAAGCTTGAGTCCAAGACAGGAATGTTAAAAATAATGCCTGATCAAGATGGCAATGATGGATTTTTCATTGCAAAATTTAGATTACGAGGTTAGATTTTTGATTGAAACAGCATACGCTTCAAGTATCGGCAAGGTACGAAAAAGCAATCAAGATTTTGTACAAGTTTTTGAGAATCGTAAGGGAATTACCTTAGCAATTGTTTGTGATGGTATGGGTGGCCATCAAGGCGGCGATGTTGCCTCTACAATGGCTGTCACTCACTTAGGACATAATTTTGGCATAACAGATTTTACTGATGCTAATATTGCTCGAAAATGGCTAGATGTGCAATTAAATTCTGAAAATGAAACAATTTTAAAAACAGCTGATAAATTTCCTGACTTAAATGGAATGGGTACGACAATTGTTTTAGCTTTTGCATTTAAGGATAATGCGTTGATAGCTCATTTGGGCGATTCACGTGCTTATAGTTATTCCGAAGGAAAGTTTGTCCAATTAACTGAAGATCATTCTTTAGTTAATGAGCTAGTCAAAATGGGGCAAATTACTAAGGAACAGGCTAAGCATCATCCCCAAAAGAACATCATTACTCAAGCCCTAGGTGTATCTAGTACAATTGATCCTGAAGTTAAGGAAATTAAGCTTGATGATGACGACATCATTTTGCTATGTACTGATGGATTAACGAACTCACTCAGTGATCCACAAATACAACAAGTTTTAGCTACAAAAGAATTAAGCTTAAAAGAACGATGCAATAAATTAATTAGTGAAGCCAATCGATTAGGTGGTGGTGATAATATTACCGTTTGCCTAATTTGGAATAAGGAGGACGAGAGCAGTGATCGATAAAGGTTATCTGCTTGGTGAACGTTATCGCATTATTGATACTTTAGGCGAAGGCGGTATGGCCAATGTTTATCTGGCTGAAGATATTATTCTGCAACGTAAAGTAGCAGTTAAAATATTACGGTTAGATTTACAAAATGAACCTCAAACACAAGCTCGTTTTCAAAGAGAGGCTTTAGCCACTAGTGAATTAAGTCATCCTAATATTGTCTCTGTTCTTGATGTAGGAACTGATCATGGATTGCCATATATGGTAATGGAATATGTTGATGGTCCAGATTTGAAAGAGTATATTCGTCAAAATGCTCCTTTGGATTTGCATGAAGTGATTCGCATTATGGATCAAATTCTAAGTGCAGTTGCTTTGGCTCATAAACATAATGTCATCCACCGTGATCTTAAACCACAAAATATTTTGATGGACAAGAGAGGCAATATTAAGATTGCTGATTTTGGTATTGCGGTTGCCTTGAATCAGAGCTCTGTAACGCAGACTAATTCTGTCATGGGATCAGTTCATTATATGTCACCTGAACAAACTAGAGGCGGATTGGTTACTAAGCAGTCCGATATTTATTCTTTAGGGATTATTCTGTATGAATTGATTACAGGCACTGTGCCGTTTAATGGTGATACTCCTGTTTCAATTGCGTTAAAACACGCGCAGGAACCAATACCTTCTATTAGAAAGAAGGATCAAAGTGTTCCGCAAGCATTAGAAAATGTTGTGTTAAAAGCAACTGCTAAGGATCCACGAGATCGATATGCTACAGCACAAGCCATGCAGGCTGACCTAGATAGTAGCTTAGATCCCGAAAGAGCAGATGAGCCGGTTTTTGTGCCTAATCATGGTAACAATAATGATAAAACAATCGTTCTGCCAGGTTTTAAAGCCCCTGAAAAAGAGCAGACTGTAGAATCTGAAGAGGAAAATAAACCTGATAAAAAGGAAAAGAAAAAAGACTTTTGGCAAAATGTTAAAAGTCATAAATGGTGGTGGATTTTTTCAGTTATTGCCGCTGGATTAATTATTTTTATTATGATTTTCGCACTAAGTGGCAATAATAATAAACCACGTCAAGTTCATATTCCTGATGTAACTAATATAACTGAAAAGCGTGCTGAAAAACGGTTAGAAGCCGCCGGGTTACAAGTGGGAAAAGTAATTAGACGCCAGTCTGATGACATTAAAAAAGGTCATGTAATTGGTACTAAACCAGCAGCCGGTAATAGAGTGGATCAAGGAAAGGCTATCATTTTAATTGTTTCTAGTGGTACCAGCATGGTAAAGGTACCTGATGTAGTCGGGGATAATTACGATGAAGCTGCAGAAAAATTAGAAAATCAAGGCTTCGATGTTGTTAGAGAAGATCAATATTCAAATAAAATGGCTAAAGGCAACATCATTTCTCAGAGTATTGCTGCTGGTGTAGAAGTAAAACCAACGCAGACTACAATTACTTTGGTGGTTTCTCGAGGAAAACAGATAAAGCCAAAGATAAATACCGTTACCTTAAAAGATTTGCACAATTACTCATTAAAGAGTGCGCAAGATTATGCTAAGGAACATGGCTTAACTTTACAGATTAATCAAGAATATTCTGATGAAATTGAGCGAGGTTTGGTTATCTCAATGCAGCCGGAAGCGGGTACTAAGGTTGATCGTGGATCTACGGTAACCATTAAAGTTTCACGCGGTCCAAAAGAAGAAAAAGATACTACTGTTACGAAGACATTTACTGTTAATTATGTTGGCAGCGATCTGAAAAAGGATGATAAATTCGATGGTAAAAGTGGAGAAACTGACACTAAGGAAGACAATAGTAAAGGCGACCATGTTCAGATTTATATCAAAGATGATGATCACTCCTTGAGTAATATCTATCGTGACTTATATATTAAACGTGATATGAGTTTCTCAATTCCATTTTCAATTAAGGATGGAAACGGCCAGTTGCGCGTAGTTCGTAACGGAGAAACTGTTTTGAATGAAAAGGTGACAAAATAAATGAAACTAGCAGAAGGAACCGTTGTCGGGTTAATTGCTGGTTATTATGATGTGGAAACTGCTGCGGGTATCGTTAGAACGCGTGCTCGCGGCGTTTTTCGTCAAAAAAAGCAAAAACCTGCAGTAGGTGATCATGTAGAAATTCAAATAGATGATCAGGGTATGAGTTACTTGGTAAAGATTTTACCGCGACTCAACAGAATTGGTCGTCCCGCTGTAGCAAATGTCAGCCATGTATTGTTAGTTATTTCTGCGGTTGAACCTGATTTTTCTTTAGAATTATTGGATCGCTTTTTAACTTTCTTTTCTTGGCAAAAAGTACAAGTCACTATTTATTTATCTAAAAGCGATTTATTAAAAGGTGACAAGTTAGCTAAAATTAAAGAAGAACTATCATATTATCAAGAAATTGGTTATCCAGTGTTTACTGATTATCATGATGTAGAAGCTCAAATTCCTCAAATGATTAAAGCGGGGCAAATTTGGACATTGGCAGGACAATCTGGTGCAGGTAAATCTACTTTACTTAACCATTTGAAGAAGGATGCTAATCAGGCAACGGGAGCAATTTCTACTAGTTTAAACCGTGGTAAGCATACTACTAGAAAAGTCGAATTATTTAAATTAGGTGAAGGTTTCTTAGCTGATACACCAGGTTTTTCTTCGATTGATTTAACACCGATCAAATTGAATGAATTATGTAACTATTTCGTTGAATTTAAACGTGCTAGCAGCAAATGTAAATTTAGAGGGTGCCAACATTTAAAGGAACCTGGCTGTGAAGTTAAAAAGTTGCTTGAAGAAGGCCAAATAATGCCTCATCGTTATGATGATTATCTGGCAATGCGGACAGAAATTAGTGAAGGCCGATTACCCGAATATTTAAAATAATAGGAGAAGAAAATGATTATTGCGCCATCAATTTTGAACGCAGATAATTTAAATTTAAAAGAAAATATTAAAGATGCTGTTGCAGTAGGCATTGATCGTTTCCATATTGATATTATGGATGGACATTTTGTGCCAAATTTATCTTTTGGACCACAATTAATTAGTGATTTTAAACGTGAATTTCCCATGACAGATGCTGAGATTCACTTTATGAGTAATAATCCTGATGATCTTATTCCAGCCTTTGTTGAAGCCGGAGCAGATATCATGGAGCTGCATTATGGTGCGATGAGTGAATCCAAGCTGAATTATTGGCTTGATTATTTGGCTTCTAATGGAGTTGAGGCTGTTTTAGCAATTAAACCGGATATTCCAGCTGACGTTGTCGAAAAATTTTTGCCAAAAATTAAACAAGTTTTAGTCATGACCGTCAATCCTGGTTTTGGTGGTCAAAGCTTTATTGCTGATTCAGCTGAGAAGATTAAGCAAGTCAGAGAAATTGTAGGACCAAACATGGCAATTGAAGTTGATGGTGGCATTAATGACCGTACGATTAAAATTGCCAAAGATGCAGGTGCTGATGTCTTTGTAGTTGGCTCTTATTTATATGAAAATGGTAATATTGCAAATCAAGTACTTAAATTAGAAAAAATTATTAAGTAATGGAAGCATATGCATTATTAGGTGGACCAACAGATTTGTGGCCTGTTAACATCAAAGAAATACTTAAAGATGCAAGAAAGACAAATAATCTTATTGTTGGAGTAGATCGTGGTTCTTTGTACTTAGAAGAATTAGGAATAACTCCTGATGTAGCGCTGGGGGATTTTGACTCATTAAAAAAAGCAGATCTAGCGGAAATTGAAAGTAATGTAAGAGATATTCGTTATTCAAATCCGGTTAAAGATTTGACTGATTCTGAATTGATGCTGCATACAGTTTTTGATGATTATCAGATTGATAATTTAAATATTTTGGGTGCAACAGGGGGCAGAATAGATCATTTTTTAATTAATTTATTAATGCTGCTCGATCCATCTCTGCGACAATTCGCTGAACAGGTCTCAATAATGGATAAGCAAAATGAAATTGTCTTTTTCAATCCGGGACGTCATGTAATAAAGAAAGTATCAGAGTACCCATATATTGGTTTTGCTGCTTTAACTGCAATTAAAGATTTTAATATTTTAGGTGCCCGTTATGAGTTGCACCATTATTCTGGAGATTATCCACGAGTGTTTTCTTCAAATGAATTTTTGCCGAATACTTCTCAATTTGAAATTAATTTTGAAAAAGGGATGCTTGCGGCGATTTATTCAAAAGATGTTAATCGCTTTCATAATCTTTAATGATTGGTTTAAAATAGATGAAAAAGAATCAAGGATTAATTATGAAATATATTGATTTTGAAAAGAATGTGGCCGCTTTTGAAGATGGTCGCTATGAAGCAAGACTTGATCGCGCAAAACAAAATGTAGAAAATTAAATGCACAAAAACCATGTTCACGTTTTTGATAAGAAAAAGAAGAAGGAAGTAGCAACTATTAATGGCCTTGCTAGAAACGTTACTTACCAAGACTTGGGCTTGCCAACTAAATTGGGCGAAATGATTACTGAATATGCCTATACTCCAATTAAGGAAAGAATGGCTGATGAAATTTCAGATGATGATAAAAATCATAATATTATGAAATAATTTAAAAAAGGACAGCTGAAAAATCAGTTGTCCTTTTTTGATGTACAAAATTTTTAGCAAACAAAAAACCTTACAGATAAATCTGCAAGGCTGGTTATTAGGCACGAGTAACTTTACCAGACTTTAAAGCCTTGGTTGAAACCCATACGCGCTTTGGCTTACCGTCAACAAGAATGCGAACTTTTTGAAGGTTTGGCTTCCAAGCACGACGAGCTGAGTTCAATGAGTGTGAACGTTTGTTACCGAATGTGGTCTTCTTACCTGTTACGTAATCTTTAGCCATTTGCTAAACCTCCTTTATATATGGTGTCATACTTAATTAGGTTATCATATGTTTTGTCGCAATTCAACTTTTTTTAGGACGTATTTTATTTATTGATTACGGCAGTACTATGATAAAATAATAATCGTATATGTAGATAATAAGACGGAGGAAGAACATGGCTGTTAAGATCAAGACAAAAGATGGTTTGATTGATATTTCAAACGGTGTAATCGCAACTGTTGTTGGTGGCGCAGCTACGTCTAATTATGGCGTTGTGGGAATGGCTTCAAAAAATGCCATTCGTGATGGATTCGATGGAATTCTTAACCGTGCCAACTATAAGCGCGGTGTTGTTGTCAAGTCAGAAGATAACGAAATCACTGTTGATGTATACATTATCGTAGGCTATGGGCTTAAGATTTCTGAAGTAAGTAAGAATGTTCAAGATAGTGTTAAATTTAATCTTTCTAATCAATTAGGAATTAACACTAAAGCCGTTAATGTAATCGTTCAAAGTGTAAAGGTACTTGACGAATAACGTAAGCGGAGGTTTTAAATAGTGGTTTTAAATGAAATAGATAGTAAGCAATTTAGAGATATGGTGCGTGTTGCCACCCACAGAATTGGTAAGAACGCTGAGTTTGTTAACTCATTGAACGTGTTCCCAGTTCCTGATGGTGATACTGGTACCAACATGAATTTAACTATTGAAAGTGGGGCAAGAGCCGTTTCTGAAAATCCTAGCAGCAATGTTGGTGATTTGACTGAAAGCTTAGCTAAAGGAATGTTGATGGGTGCACGTGGTAACAGTGGTGTTATTACTTCACAGTTGTTCCGCGGCTTTTACAAGGCTACTCAAGGCATGAAGACCTTAACTGCACAAGAATTGGCTAACGCCTTTTCAAATGGTGTAGCTACTGCTTATAAGGCAGTAATGAAACCTGTCGAAGGTACTATTTTGACTGTAGCTCGTGTTGCTGCTCAAGAAGGTGCTTCTAAGGCTAATGACACTGATGATGTTACTGAAGTAATGAAGGCAGTTGTTGAAGGTGCTAAGAAGGCTCTTAAATCAACTCCAGATTTACTTCCAGTATTGAAGCAAGTTGGTGTTGTTGACTCAGGTGGTCAAGGACTTTTGTTCATTTATGAAGGTTTCTTAGAAGGTCTTCTTGGTGAAAACTTTGCTGATCAATATCAACCTGACGAAACTGAAATGGATGAAATGATCAACGCAATGCACCACCAATCTTCTGTACAAAGTCAACTAGCTACTCAAGATATCAAGAATGGCTACTGTACTGAAATTATGGTTGACCTTAACGCTGACGTGCCAAACAAGAAGAAATTCGATTTGGAAGAATTCAGAAAGCACTTGTCAGGTTTGGGCGACTCACTTTTAGCTGTATCTGATGGTGAAATTGCTAAGGTTCACGTTCACACCGAACACCCTGGTGATGTCTTCAAGTACGGTAGTCAATTCGGTCAATTAGGCAAGATCAAGATCGACAACATGCGTATCCAACACGAAAGCATCGTTGATCAAGATAAAGAACAACAAGAATCAGTTGACTTTGCTGTTATTGCCGTAGCTTCTGGTAACGGTATTAGAAAATTGTTTGAAAGCGAAGGCATAAACAGAATTATTTCTGGTGGTCAAACAATGAACCCATCAACCCAAGACTTTATTGATGCAATCAAGAAGTCAGGTGCTAAGAAGGCAATTGTTTTGCCAAACAACGGTAATATCGTGATGGCTGCTAAGCAAGCTGCAGAAGTTAGTGACATTCCAGTAGGTATCGTACCAAGCAAGACTATCTCACAAGGTCTCACTGCAATGCTTTCATTTAACCCAGATGCTTCCGTTGATGATAACGTTGAAGCTATGTCAGAAGATCTCGACACTGTAGTTTCAGGTGAAGTAACTCAAGCTACTCGTGATACTGAAATTGACGACGTAGAAATTCACAAGAATGATTACCTTGGTATCATCGACGGTAATATTAAGGTTGATAACGCTGATTTGATCAATACTACTATCGAAATGATCGAAAAGATGCTTGATGAAGATTCAGAAATTATCACTATTATGTATGGTCGTGATGCAAGCGAAGATGAGGCACAACAGGTTGTTGAAGCTCTTGAAGCCAGTCATGATGATCTTGAATTTGAAATTCATGATGGTGGTCAACCTGTATATCACTTCTTAGTATCAGTTGAATAAAAAATGATAGAAAACGCATTATTTGCTCCTGTAACAGATTTAAAAGGTGTAGGAACAAAAACTGCGGCTGATCTAGGTAGCTTAGGCATTTATAGTATTTATGATTTGCTCTTTTATTTTCCTTTTCGTTATGACGAATTGCAGACATTGCCTTTAGATCAAATCATGGATGGTCAAAAAGTAATGCTAAAGGGAATTGTAGCCACCGAACCTTTTGTTAGTCGTTTTGGTTATAAGAAGAGTCGCCTAAGTTTTAAAATGAGAATTGACCATGATGTAATCATGGTCAATTTTTTTAATCAGCCATGGCTTAAGAGCAAGATTGAAATTGGCGAAGAAGTAGCAATTTATGGTAAATATAATGTTGCTCGTCAAAGTCTTTCTGCCTTTAAATTTGTTGCAGTAAAAGAAAATGATAGTGGCATGGCGCCAATTTATCCTGTTAATCGTCATGTTAAACAAAAAAAGCTAGTTAATTTGATTAATTTAGCGGTAGATAGTTTCTTAGATAAAGTACAAGATATTGTTCCCCAGAGCATTAGAGAAAAATATCGTTTGTTGACTGATCAAGCGATTATTCAAAAAATGCATCATCCTAAAAATAGTACTGAAGCAAATCTAGCTAAAAGAAGTGCAATCTTTCGAGAATTTTTTATTTTTGAATTGCAGCTAGCTCTTTTGGCTAGCCATGATGGCAAACAAGCAGGCTATCCTAAAAATTATGATTTAAAAGAAATAGCTCAATTGACCTCTTCTTTACCGTTTGAATTGTCAGACGATCAAAAAGAAGTTGTTAATGAAATTTTTGCTGATATGCATTCATCAGGTCAAATGCGTCGTCTGTTACAAGGGGATGTAGGATCTGGTAAAACTGTTGTTGCAGTTTATGCTATTTTTGCGGCGATTACTGCGGGTTATCAAGCAGCTTTGATGGTGCCAACTGAAATTTTAGCTACACAGCACTTTAAAAAGATTGATGAATTACTGAGGCCCTTGGGCGTAAGAGTTGCTCTATTAACAGGTAATACCAAAACACTCGAGCGTAGAGAAATTTATCGTGAATTAACTGATGGCACAATTAATGTGGTAATTGGCACACACGCTTTAATTCAGAACAGTGTCATTTTTAAAAAGTTAGGCTTGGTAATCATTGATGAACAACACCGTTTTGGCGTTGGACAAAGACAGGCTTTAATTAATAAAGGTGATCAGCCTGATATTCTAGCTATGACGGCCACTCCAATTCCTCGAACGCTGGCTTTAACAGTATATGGAGATATGACTGTTTCTGAAATTCATCATATGCCTGCCGGTAGAAAACCAATCATTTCATCTTGGAAGACTAGTAGTCAGATGAAAGATGTTTATCAGAAAATGCAGGAGCAACTTGCACAAGGTTTTCAAATATATGCTGTTACGCCGCTGATTACTGAATCTGAAACATTGGATTTAAAGAATGCGGAGGAATTACATGCTAAGTTAAGTCATGATTTTCCTAATCAAAATGTGGTTTTGCTTCATGGTCAAATGCCCGGTCCTAAAAAGGACGAAATTATGACCGCTTTTGCTAGTGGAAAAATAAATATTTTGGTTACAACTAGCGTAATTGAAGTTGGAGTCGATGTGGCTAATGCCAATATGATGGTCATCTATAATGCGGATCGTTTCGGATTAAGTCAACTGCATCAGCTTCGCGGAAGAATTGGACGTGGTAAGACGCAAAGTTATTGCGTTTTTATAGCTGATCCGAAGACTGATTCTGGTAAAGCAAGAATGAAAATAATTGCTGCTACCAATGATGGCTTTAAATTAGCAGAAGAAGACCTTAAAATGCGTGGCGAGGGTGATCTTTTTGGTAAAGCTCAATCTGGATTGCCTGAATTTCGCGTGGGAGATGTAGTTAATAACTACAATACCTTGGTTGTTGCGCAAAAAGTGGCGCGAGAATTAGTTCAGCAAGATCCGAAATTAGCTGATCATCAGACACTTAACCAAGTGCTAGAATATAAACGATTAGAACAAAATAGAATTTAAAAGATTGTGGTGAATTATATTGAGAACAATTGCTATTGATGCGATGGGCGGAGATAATGCGCCTGAAGCAATCGTTGAAGCTGTTTTAAAGGCAAAAGATGAAATGCCTGAAACTAAGTTTTTATTATTCGGTGATAAAGAACAATTACGTAATTTAATTCCTGCTGATCAAATTAATGATCAATTGGGCGTAGTTGCAACCACCGAAGTGATTGCCGATGAAGATGAACCCGTTAAGGCAATTAGAAGAAAGAAAGATTCTTCAATGGTTGTAGCAGCAAACTTTGTTAAAGAAGGAAAGGCCGATGCTCTTCTTTCTTTAGGTAATACTGGTGCATTATTAGCCTGTGGTATTTTTATCATCGGTCGTATTAAGGGCATTACTCGTCCAGGCTTAATGCCAACCTTACCACTTCAAAATAGTGATGACGGCTTTAATATGGTCGATGTAGGTGCCAATGCTAAGAGCAAACCTGAATATTTACTTCAATGGGCAGAAATGGCATCATATTATGCTGAAAAAATTCGTGGCATTCAAACTCCTCGCATAATGCTATTAAATAATGGTTCTGAAAGTGATAAAGGGGATGAGGTTCACCAAGCTGCCTATGAATTATTAAAAGATAGTGACCTTAACTTCCAAGGGAACATTGAGGGGAATGAATTATTACTAGGTAAAGCTGATGTAGTAGTTACAGACGGTTTTACTGGCAATGCTGTTCTTAAAAATATTGAAGGTACATCAAGCGTAATCTTGCATTTGCTAAAAGATAGCTTGTTAAACGGTGGTGTTATGACCAAATTAGGAGCTTTGATGGTAAAGGGCTCTTTATCAAGTCTTAAATCAAAGTTTGATACAGCTAAGTATGGCGGTGCAGTTTTGCTTGGAGTTAATGCACCAGTGGTTAAAACTCATGGCCGCTCTAATGAACGTCCAATTTATTTCACTTTAAAACAAGTTGATAAAATGATTAAAGAAAATTTAGTGCAAGATTTTAAAGACGAATTCGCTACAAAATAGTACAATAGTTTATTAAAAAGGAGAATTTGTATGACAGAAGAAGAAATTTTCAATAAAATTAAAACCTTAATTGCCGATAATTTTAATGTTGATCAAGATAAAATTACTGAAAATACTAATTTTACAAATGATCTAGACGCTGATTCTATCGACTTAGTTGAATTTATTTTGCAACTTGAAGATGAATTTGGTTCAGAAATTCCTGATGACGAAGCTGAGAAAATTAAGACTGTTGGTGACGCTGTATTATATATTAAGTCACATCAAGGTTAATTTTCTAAAAAAAAGCCGTGTCGTTATTTGCATACGACCGACTTTGTGTTTATAATTAGAAAATAAATAGAAAATATTAAACAGCTTTTAATAAAAGAAGCTATAAATGGAGGAATGACCTTTGGAAAAGCAGAGTGATCTATTACTAGATATACAGCACCTGCATACGGCGTACCGTTTGCAAGGGAAGTTCTATGATGCTGCGGACGATATTAATTTAACTTTAAAGCGCGACGAGATTTTAGCCATTGTTGGTGAATCTGGTTGTGGTAAAAGTACTATCGCTTCAAGTATTATTGGATTGTACGACCATAAAAATACTAAAGTTACAGGGGACATTCTTTATAATGAATTGAACCTTGTTGGTTTGAATGAATCATTGTTCAACAAGATTCGTGGAGATAAGATCGGGATGATCTTTCAGGATCCACTTGCTAGTTTAAATCCATTAATGCGTGTTGGTGACCAAGTTGCCGAGACTCTTTATTACCATACTGATATGGATGAAAAAGCACGTCACGCACGAGTTATTGAATTATTTAATCAAGTAGGAATGCCTAGACCTGAAGAAATGTACGAGATGTACCCACATGAACTTTCAGGTGGTTTGCGTCAGCGTGTAGTTATTGCGATGGCTATTGCATGTAAGCCAGAAGTAATTATTGCTGATGAACCAACTACTGCTTTGGATGTAACTATTCAAGCTCAAATTTTGGACTTGCTAGAAGATATTCAAAGACAGTCACATTCAGGTATTATCTTGATTACCCACGACTTGGGCGTTGTGGCTGAGACTGCTGATGAAGTTGCGGTTATGTATGCTGGACAAATTGTTGAAAAATCAGATGTTAAGACAATTTTTGAAAATCCACTTCATCCATATACAAGATCACTTCTTAATTCAATGCCTCAATCTGATGATACTGATGAAGACCTTCATGTTATCAAGGGTACTGTACCATCTCTTAAGAATATGCCACGTAGTGGTGATCGATTTGCTGCAAGAATTCCTTGGATTCCTGCAAGTGCCCATGAGGAGGAGCCACGTGTTCATGAGGTAGCACCTGGTCACTGGGTAAGATGTACCTGCTGGAAGACATTCCACTTTGAGGATGAAGACAGTACGCAAAAAGCAACAGCAGCAAGCGGGGAGTAATTTATGGCAAAAGAAATTATCCAAATAAAAGATTTAAAAGTCTATTACCCAATTCGCTCCGGCTTTTGGAACAGAATTACAGATTATGTTCGTGCCGTTGATGGTGTAAACTTCTCAATTAACGAAGGTGAAACCTACGGTTTGATTGGTGAATCTGGTTCTGGTAAATCAACTACCGGTAAAGCAATCGTTGGGGTTGAAAAAGTTACTGGCGGACAAATCATGTATAAGGGTTTGGACGTCACTAAGGCAAGCAATCGTAAGAAGCTTGATTATAACAAAGATGTTCAAATGATTTTCCAGGATTCAATGTCAAGTTTGAACCCTCGTAAGAGAATTGAAGACATCATTGCTGAACCGATTAGAAACTTTGAAAATTTGACTACCGATCAAGAACGTGATCGTGTACAGGACTTGCTTGACATCGTAGGGATGCCTAGTGATGCAATTTACAAGTACCCACATGAATTCTCTGGTGGTCAACGTCAAAGAATTGGTGTCGCTCGTGCCGTTGCTACTAACCCTAAATTAATTGTTGCCGACGAACCAACTTCTGCTTTGGACTTATCAGTTCAAGCTCAGGTTTTGAACTTCATGAAGCATATTCAACAACAATACAACATTGCATATCTCTTCATTTCTCACGACTTAGGTGTTGTTAAGCACATGTCAGAAAACTTAGCTATTATGCACCGTGGTCGTTTGGTTGAATTAGGTAGTCGTGAAGAAATTTACAAGCACCCAATTCACATTTATACTAAGCGACTTCTTTCTGCTATTCCTCAAGTTGACGTTGAACATCGTGAAGAACATAAGAAACACCGTGAACAAGTAGAAAAAGAATTCGAGGAAAACCAAAGCAAATGGTATGACAAGAACGGACGTGTATATCCATTGCAACAGGTTGCACCTAAGCACTGGGTAGCATTGCCTGAAGATATGGCTCAAGAAGCTGAACTCAAAGAACGAGAAGAAAAGGAGAGTGATTAAGCATGTGGAAAACAATCTTACGGCGTTTGTTAATCATGATCCCACAATTGATTATCTTGAGTCTGTTGGTCTTCTTGCTTGCTAAGATGATGCCAGGTGACCCATTCAGTGGATCAATTAACCCTAACACCGACCCTAAACAAATCGAAGCTTTAAGAAGAGCTGCTGGTCTTTATGATCCATGGTATGTTCAATACTTTAGATGGGTAGGCAACTTATTCCATGGTGATCTTGGTACAAGTTATATTCAACACGTACCTGTAACATCATTAATTGCAGACCGTGCAAATAATACTTTCTGGTTATCACTTTTGACAACTATCTTAACTTATAGTATTGCGATTCCTCTTGGTATTACTGCTGGTCGTCACCAAGACCAATGGCAAGATACTGGTGTACAAATCTTTAACTACATTACTTTAGCTACACCGGGTTTCGTATTCTATATCTTAGGATTATGGCTCTTCGGCTTTACCTTGGGTTGGTTCCCAATTTCAGGTTCAGTTTCAGCCAACGCCTCAGGATTTTGGGGTGTACTTGGCAGTAGACTTTACCACATGATTTTTCCAGCTATCTTGTATGCCTTGATTGCTACTACTGGTACTGTACAGTACTTGAGAACAGGTATTGTTGATAACAAGGTTGAAGACTACGTTAGAACTGCCCGCAGTAAGGGTGTTCCTGAAAATGTAGTTTTCCATAAGCATATTTTGAGAAATTCATTATTGCCAATTGCTGCCTTCCTTGGTAACACTATTACTGGTCTTCTTAGTGGTTCAATGATTATTGAAAGTGTCTTCAGTTATCCTGGTATGGGTAAGTTGTTCCTTGACTCAATCAGTCAACGTGACTACACCACTTTAACTGCTTTGATTCTTATCTTTGGTATCTTGACTCTAATTGGTAACTTGCTCTCAGATATCATCATGAGTATTATTGACCCACGTATTAGAATTCAATAGGGAGGAGAGAAGAAATGGCTGATAAAAAGAAAGATACTGCTACAAAGAAAGCAAGTAAAAAAGACGCTACACCGAAGGCTACTCTCCCACCTTCTGGATTCAGGGTGGCTGTACGTGAAATTTTACGTTCTAAGTCTGCACTTACAGCTTTAATTATCATTATTTTAATTTTATTGCTTACTTTCGGTGGTTCATTGTTTTTGAACAGAGCACAAATTACTGAAATGAACATCGTTGACGCATACTACGGTTGGGGCCAAGGGGGTCACCTTCTAGGTACTGACGATGGTGGTCGTGATATTTTGAAACTGCTCATCATGGGTGGACGTAACTCAATCATGATCGGTATCTCAGTTACTGTAATTACTGAAATTGTTGGTTTGGTAGTCGGATTAGTTTCTGGTTACTACGGTGGTGTTGTTGATGTCATCATCATGAGAATAGTTGACTTCATTCAAATTTTGCCACAAATGCCAATTATCATTGTTTTGACTACAGTTATTCCTAACTACAACGCTGTAACTTTGGTATTCTTGATTGCCATGTTTGGATGGACGACGACGGCACGTTACTACCGTTCATTCATCCTTTCACAGCGTGACCGTGACTATGTTTTGGCATCAAAGACTTCAGGTTCATCTAACTTCCAAATTATGTTCCGTGAAGTTTTGCCTAACATCACTTCAATGATTATCATCGACGTTGTTTTGACTATTGCTGGTAACATCGGTATTGAAACTAGTTTGTCCTTCTTGGGATACGGTTTGCCAACCACTACACCATCACTTGGTACTTTGATTGGATTTGCTGATGACCCAGTTAACGTTATTAACCGTCCATGGTTATGGCTCCCAGCTACTATCTTGCTTTTGGTTATTTCCTTAAGTATTAACTATGTTGGTCGTGCCTTACAACGTGCAGGTGACGCAAGACAACGTGAAAATTAATAATCTAATAAATATATTAAAACAGCTCCATCGCTTGATAGAGCTGTTTTTGTGTCTGCATAATAATAAAGTTATGCAATTCTAATAAAATAAAAATTAAAATTAATTTCATAAAACTATTGAAAAACTAATATATCGTGGTATTATTTAATCATCAACTTGATTCAAAGATTATTAATAAAAAACATAAAAGATGTCCTAGATGGAGGAATAATTATATGAAATTAGCAAAGATTTTAGGTTCTGTAGGAGTAGTTTCCGCAGCCGCATTAGCATTGGCTGCTTGTGGTCAAAGCGGTAGCAGTAATAACTAAGGAGCAAAGGATGCTAAGAAGTTTCCAGATTCAACTCCTAAGAAAGCTACCAAGCAAGGTGGTACCGTTTCTGTAGCATTGGAAACTGATACCCCATTTACTGGAATCTTTTCAGATGAATTATCAACCTCCGCAATTGACTCAAGTGTAGCTGCACCTGGTGAAGAATCATTATTCGATACTGATGATTATTACAGAATTAACAATAAAGGTGCCGCAACTATGAAACTTGACCGTAAGGCCAAGACAGTAACCATCACTGTTAAGAAGGGTGTTAAGTGGTCAGACGGTAAGCAAGTAAATGCTAAAGACCTTGAATATCCATACGAAATCTTGGCAAACAAGAAGACTCAAGCACAACGTTACGATTCAACTCTTGAATCAATTCAAGGTATGAAAGAATACCACGAAGGCAAGGCTAAGACTATTTCCGGTATTGAAATGCCAGATGGTGAAAATGGCCGTACAATTGTAATTCACTACAAACAAATGAGACCAGGTATGTACTTCTCAGGTAACGGCTACTTCTGGGAATCAGCTGCACCATACCACTACTTAAAGAATATTCCATTTAACAAGCTTCAATCATGTGACCAAATCAGAAAGAAGCCATTATACTTTGGTCCATTTAAGCTTGATAAGCTTGTTCGTGGTCAATCAGTAACTTGGGTACCAAACAAGTACTACTGGAGAGGTAAACCAAAGTTAAACAAGGTTGTAATCCAAGTAGTTAACCCTAACTCAGCTTCACAAGCTATTAAGAGTCACAAGTTCGATATCACTGGCGTAATTAACTCACAATGGGATCAAGTTAAGAACACCAAGGGTGTTAACTGGGTTGCTCAAGTTCCATTGGCATACAGCTACGTTGGTTTTAAGATGGGTAAATGGGACGCTAAGACTGGCAAGAATGTCATGGATAAGAACTCCAAGGTTGCCAACAAGTCATTGCGTCAAGCTATTGGTTACGCAATGAACATTGATGCCGTTAACAAGCGTTACACCCAAGGCTTGAGCTTCAGAGTTAATACTTTAATTCCTTCAGGCTTCGGTGCATACCACGACAGCAGCATCAAGGGCTACAACTACAACTTGAAGAAGGCTAACCAATTATTGGACAAGGCTGGCTACAAGAAGAAGGGTAAGTGGCGTGTACAACCTAACGGTAAGCCATTAGTACTTCACTTTGCTACTATGTCAGGTTCACCAAACGCTGAAGCTATTGCTCAAAACTACTTACAACAATGGCACAAGATCGGTTTGAACGTTAAGCTTACTGGTGGTCGTTTGATGGAATTCAACTCATTCTACGACAAGGTTCAACACGATTCTAAGGATATCGACTTCTTCCAAGCAGGTTGGAGCTTAGCTTCTGAACCATCACAAGGAAGCATGTACGGTGAAACTTCACCAATGAACTACGAACGTTTCGTAACTCCAGAAAACAACAAGTTGCTTGCTGAAATGGACTCAGAGAAGTCATTTGACACTAAGTACCGCGTAAAGGTCTTCCACCAATGGCAAAAGTACATGTACGATGAAGCCTTTGTAATCCCAACCAGCAACTCATACAGTATCAATGCTGTAAACAACAAGATCACCGGTTACTCAACTAAGCCATCACAAAACAACAACGGGCACCAATTATGGTACCAAGTAGGTTACGCTAAGTAATTAGGCACACTAGTAAAAATCTCCAAAATTCTAAACAATAAATAATCCTTTACATAAACTTTCATATTATAAAATCTAATAACTAACATAAAAAAGCGACAGATATCTTAAAAAAGATACCTGCCGTTTTCATGCTGTTGTAACTTTTTTGTAATAGTGATATTATGGATAAGTCAACTTGTTCCAAGTTATGGAGGATTTTTACTAATGAAAAAGGCAAAAGTTTTTGCTGGCATTACACTTTTATCAGGTGTTGCCCTTACACTAGCAGCTTGTGGTAAATCTGGCTCTAATGCCAATGAAGCTTCTAACGCCGCTAAATTTAGCCAAGCTGTTCCAACTAAAGCCACTAAAAATGGTGGTACAGTAAAGGTTGCGGTTGAAACTGATACACCATTTACTGGAATTTTTAATGATGAACTTTCAACTTCTAATACTGATAGTGAAGTTATGCAATATGGTGCTGAGAGTCTTTTTGGTACCGATGATCACTATGTGTTCAACAATAAGGGTGCAGCTACTATTAAGATTGATCAAAAGGCTAAGACTGCAACTATTAACATTAAGAAGGGTGTTAAGTGGTCAGATGGTAAGCAAGTAACCGCTAAAGACTATGAATATGCTTACGAAATCATTGCTAACAAGGATTCTAAGTCACAACGTTACACTGCAAGTTTAGCTGACTTGGTAGGTTTGAAAGAATACCACGAAGGCAAGGCAAGCACTATTTCTGGTCTTGAAATGCCAGATGGTGAAAATGGTCGTAAGGTTGTTCTTCACTTTAAGACTATGAAGCCAGGCATGAACACTAGTGGTAACGGCTATATTTGGGAAGCAGCTGCACCATACCACTACTTAAAAGATGTTAAATTCAAAGACTTAATGTCTAGTGATAAGATTCGTAAGAGACCGTTGTTCTTTGGTCCATACAAGTTACAAAAACTTGTTCGTGGTCAATCAACCACTTGGGTTCCTAACGAATATTACTACAAGGGCAAGCCAAAGATTACTAAGATTACCGCTACTGTAATCAACCCTAACTCAGTTGCTCAAAGTATTAAGTCAAACAAGTTTGACGTTATCCAAGTTATCAACTCACAATGGCCAAACGTTAAGAATACTAAGGGCGTTAACTTCATTGCTACTGTTCCACTTTCATACTCATACCTTGGCTTTAAGGTAGGTAAGTGGGACGCTAAGAAGGGCGAAAACGTAATGAACCCTAAGTCCAAGATGAACAATAAGGCTCTTCGTCAAGCAATTGGTTACGGTATGAATGTAAACCAAGTTGCTAAGCGTTACTCATACGGCTTAAGCTTTAGAATTCCGACTTTAATTCCTAAACAATTTGGTGATTACTTCGATAAGGATGTAAAGGGTTACACTTACAACCTTAAGAAGGGTAACGAAATTTTGGACAAGGCAGGCTTTAAGAAGAAGGGCAAGTATCGTGTACAACCAAATGGTAAGCCTTTAACTATCCGTCTTGCAGCTATGACTGGTACTTCAAACCAAGAACCAATCGTTCAAAATTACATTCAACAATGGAAGAAGATGGGCTTGAATGTTAAGTTGACCGGTGGTCGTTTAATTGAATTCAACTCATTCTACGATAAGGTTCAACATGATGATCCATCAGTAGATATGTTTATCGGTGCCTGGTCACTTTCAAGTGAACCATCACCAAACGACCTTTACGGTGAAAAGTCACCAATGAACTATTCTCGTTTCGTAACTAAGAAGAATACTCAACTTCTTGATGAAATGGACTCACAAAAGGCATTTAATCACAAGTACCGTGTAGATAAGTTCCACGAATGGCAAAAGTACATGGATGACGAAGCTTACGTTCTTCCTGTATCAAACAGTTACACTATTACTGCAGTTAACAAGAAACTTACTGGCTACTCACTTAAGCCATCTGACTCAATGGGTAATGGTTTTCCTAACTGGTACAATGTTGCTTATACTAAGTAAAATTAAGCTTAAAAACGAAAAGTCACTTCTAATTCTAGAAGTGACTTTTTTGCATTCAAAATATAGCACTAAAACTGGTATAATTTAAAGGTATAAAAGGGGCAATTTTATGGTAAGTACAAAATTTCTAAAAAAATTAAAAGATGAATATAATATTGAATTTAATAATGAAAAGCTATTAGAAGAAGCATTTACGCATTCTTCATATTCAAATGAGCATCCTAACGATGGAATTCGTGATTATGAAAAGTTGGAATTTTTAGGTGATGCCGTTCTTGAATTGGCTGTTTCTGATTATTTATACCGTCATTATCCTAAATTAAATGAAGGAGAATTAACACGGTTAAGATCTAATATTGTTAGAACTGAAGGATTCTCTGAATTTGCGATTGAATGTGGTTTTCAAAATGAAATTCATTTAGGTAATGGTGAGGAAAAAGCTGGTGCTCGTAATCGTAAAACATTGTTGGAAGACGTTTTTGAAGCATTCAATGGCGCTTTATTCCTTGACCAAGGGATGCCAGCAGTTGAACATTTTTTGCATTTAACTGTTTATCCATTGATTGATAAAGGCGAATTTGATGATTCACGTGATTATAAGACCGATTTGCAGGAGTTATTACAACAAAATGGTCCAGTAAATATTGAATATTCGGTACTTAGTGAATCACAATTGCCATCACATTTTGTAGTTGAATTAAAGATTAATGATCAAGTTCAAGCACAAGGTGAAGGTCATAACAAGAAAGCTGCAGAACAACAAGCCGCTAAAGCAGCTTTACAAAAATTAGAGTAAGGGGATTTAAAAAGGTGCCATTAACAGAATTAGTGCTCGATGGTTTTAAATCATTTGCTGACAGAACAACTATTCATTTTAATGATGGAATAACTGGTATTGTTGGTCCTAATGGGAGTGGTAAAAGTAATATTACAGAAGCTATTCGTTGGGTAATGGGTGAATCCAGCGCTAAGTCTCTTCGTGGAACAAACATGAAGGACGTCATTTTTGCTGGTAGTCAATATCGTAAGCCATTAAATAAAGCTGAAGTTACCTTAATTTTTGATAATCGCAAACGTGAATTAGCATTTGATACGGACGAAGTTTCAATTACTAGAAATATTTTACGTTCTGGCGATAGTGAGTTTTTGATTAATGGACAGCAAGTCCGCATGCGTGATGTACGGACGCTTTTTCTTGATTCTGGTATATCGCAAAATAGCTTAGCCATTATTTCTCAGGGACGAGTTGATCAAATCTTAAATTCACGTCCGGAACAGCGCCGCGTAATTTTTGAAGAAGCTGCGGGTGTGCTTCACTTTAAACAGCAAAAAGAAGCAGCTCAAGGGCAACTTAAGAAGACTCAAGATAATTTGATTCGAATTAATGATTTAGTAAAAGAACTTGAGGGCCGCTTAGAGCCGCTGCATGAACAAAGTTCGCTAGCCAAAGAATATAAGTTTCAAAAGGCTGGTTTAGATAAAGAACTAAAGAGTTTATTAGCATTTGAAATCGAAGATATTAATAAGCAAAAAGAAACTATTCAAAAATCAGCTGATAAGAATAAGATTTTATTATCAAAATTAGATGCTGAAGTTAAAGAATCTCAAAATGCGGTCTCAGAAAAAAGAGCAGAGTACCAAAAAATTCGGGATGAACGAGAAAAAGTTCAAAATGAATTATTAAAATTAAGTCAGCAATTATCAGATTTGAATGCTAACTTGCAAATGGCTGAACAATCACGTCAATTTGATGATGCTACTAAGATCGAATATCAAAATCAAGTTGAAACGCTGAAGAAGAGCCTGGTACAACTGAACGCTCATTTGGAAAGTTTACAAAAAGATCAAGCTAGCCTTAAGAAGCAACAAGCGGTTTTACAAGAAAAGCGGGATAAGCTTACAGGTGAATTGAGTGAAAATCCAGAGGAACTCAATAAGAAACTGGAGGATTGTCGTAACGACTACATTCAATTATTGCAAGATCAAGCTGCGGTTAACAATCAAGTAATTAACTTGAATACTGAGCTAAAACGTAGTAAGGCTGACACCACTTATCAAAGCAATGATGTGGGTAAACAACTATCTGAAGCTAAAGCAGAACTGGAAAAATTACGAGCCGAAGGTAAAGATCTAACTGCTAAACGTAAAGACAAAAATGCGGCTTTTGCTGAAGCCAGTGATCAAAGTAATGACTTGAATGATCAAATTAGGCGTCTGCAGCAAACAGTTAATGATGAGCGGAATAAACTGGAAAAGATCGAAGCCCGTCATGAAGCTTTAATTAATATTCAAAAACGTCATGAAGGTTATTACTACGGTGTCCGTAACGTCTTGAATCATTTAAATGATTTTCCTGGCGTAATTGGTGCCGTAGGTGAGTTGCTTACTTTCCCAGCTGAACTTGAAGCAGCGATGACTACAGCTCTTGGTGGCGGCGTTCAAGATTTGATTACAGATAGCCGTAATAGTGCTAAAAATGCAATTAATCAGTTAAAACGCAGTAGAGCTGGTCGTGCCACATTTTTGCCATTAGATGGGTTACGCCAATATACCATTCCACAATCTACAGTAACTACCTTGAAGTCCTTTAATGGATTCAAGGGAATTGCCAGTGAGCTAGTAGAAAGCAAAACGGATCATAATATTACTGCCGCAATTAATTACTTGTTAGGCAGTGTTGTGATTGTCGATACAATCGAAAACGCAATGGCAATTTCTCAACGAATTGGTCGTTATCGAATAGTTACTTTAGATGGGGATGTTGTTTCACCGGGTGGTTCTATGACCGGTGGACAAAAGAACCTGCGCAATAATTCACCATTGCAGACGGCAACTGAGATTAATCAGTTAGAAAAGCAAATCAGTAGTTTAACTAGATCATTTAAGGAAGACCAAGCACAATTAAAAGATTTGGTTGATCAAAGCGTTAAAGTAGAAAATAAGTTGCAAAAATTGCATGATTCTTTGCAAGAAATTAATCAAACGATTAATGAAGCAGCTATTTCTTTCCAAAATCAAGAAAAAGAGGTTAAGCGACTTCAAGATGCTAATACTTTATATGAATCACGTGTGAAGCAGCGGAATGATCATATAGTTGAATTGCAAAAGCAGATTGCAGAAGCAAATGATAAGCAGGCTCTTTTATCTAAACAAGGTGAAGAGAAAAAGAGCCAAATGAATGAATTGCAATCACGTATTAAGAACTTTAATAATTTAAGTCAACGTGTGCAAAGTGAATTATCCAAGCTTGATCCACAAATCGCAGTTTTTGCAAATAAATTAGAAAATCTAGCTGTTCAAGAAAAAGATAAACGCAATCAAATTGATAATAATGAAAAGCAGGCTGCTGATTTAAAGGGAAAATTAACAGATCTTAATCAAAATGGAGAACTTTCTGTTAAGAAGAACACCGATTTAAAGAAGCAGAAGGAAGAAATTAAACAAAAGAACGAACAACTGCAAAATAAATTAAATGAGCTTAGTTCACAACTTGGACAATTTGATGCGCAAATTAATCAGTTAGATCAAGTTGCTAGCCGAAATTATGATTTGCGTAAGGATGCGGCAATCGAACAGGAAGATTATTCTGTTAAAATTGCAAAGTTTAATAGTTTGATTGATCAACGCTTAGAAACTTTGCGTGATGATTATGCATTAACATTTGAAGCCGCTATTGCTCAAGCTGAAGGTCAAAATGATCAAGAAACTCGAGAAAAATTAGCTAAAAGTGTTAAACTGCATCGAATGTCACTTGAAGACATTGGCCCAGTTAATTTGGATTCTATTCAAGAATATGAAGATGTTAAAAAGCGTTATGACTTCTTGAATGGTCAACAAAATGACTTGCTTAAAGCTCGTGATGACCTTGAAAAATCAATGAATGAATTAGATGAAGAGGTTAAGAGTCGATTTAAAGCAACATTTGAGGCAGTGGCTGAAAGCTTTAAGCGGATTTTCCCACTTGTCTTTGGCGGTGGAAAGGCTAAGCTTGAATTAACTGAACCAAATAATTTATTAGAAACAGGAATTGAGATTATCGCTCAGCCACCTGGCAAGAAGTTACAGCGTTTAAGTTTGCTCTCTGGTGGTGAACGGGCATTAACTGCGATAACATTATTATTTGCAATGTTGCAGGTAAATCCAGTACCATTTTGTTTACTTGATGAGGTTGAAGCAGCGCTTGATGATGCAAATGTCACACGTTTTGCTCAATTTTTGCTTAAATATAATTTAAAGACACAGTTTATTGTGATTACTCATAGACGAGGAACAATGAAGCAAGCTGATCAATTGTATGGTGTGGTAATGCAAGAATCTGGTATATCTCAAGTATTGTCAGTATCATTAAAAGAAATGAAAAAGAAAAACGGGGTGAAATAATTGGGATTATTTGATCGAATTAAAAAGTCTCTCTTTGGTAAAAAAGATGACGAAGAAGAGAAAAAAGAAGAGCAGGAAAAACAAGAAGAAGTAGAGCAAAAACAGGACGATAGTGAAGCAGTTGCTCAAGAGGAACAATCTGAAGAATCTGCTGAATCTGACAAGCAAGAAGAAACAGAACCCATTGAAGAGGATAACGAGTCTGAAGCTTCAGGAGAAGTAGCAGAGGATGAAGAAAAGCCTGAATCTGAAGAAACCGCTGAAATTGAAGAGGAACAGGAAACAGAACCTCAAGAATCTGAAACTACTGAAGAGGCGGAAACCGAAACAGACGAGGAAGAACCTGAAACTGAAGAACTAGAAGAAGATGAAGATTCCTCACAAGAAGAACTTTATGAAAAAGGTTTGGAAAAAACCAATAAAGGTTTTGGTGCTCGACTTAATGCATTCTTTGCTAAATTTAGAACTGTTGATGAGGACTTCTTTGATGATTTGGAAGATTTATTGATTGAATCTGATGTAGGTTATGAGACAGCAGAACAATTAACCGATGAACTTCGTGAAGAAGCCAAATTGCAAAATGCCAAATCTCGTGATGATCTGAAAAAGGTTATTGTTGAAAAATTGGTTGACTTGTATGACAAGGGTGGCAACAGTGAAGATGAAAAGTTAATTTATCACCCTGAAGATAAGCCTAATGTTTATCTCTTTGTCGGCGTCAATGGTGCAGGTAAAACTACTACTATTGGTAAGCTTGCAAAACGCTTTAAAGATGAAGGTAAGTCAGTTATCATGGCTGCAGCTGATACCTTCAGAGCCGGTGCCGTAGAACAATTAGTTGAGTGGGGCAAACGCGTTGATGTTCCTGTAGTAACTGGAAAAGAAAAAGCTGATCCTGCTTCTGTTGTTTATGATGCAACTGAACGTGCAATTAATGAAAAAACTGATTACTTGTTAGTTGATACTGCTGGCCGTTTGCAAAACAAAAAGAACCTCATGGCTGAGCTAGAAAAGATTCAAAGAACTATTAAAAAGCTTCTGCCTGACCAACCAACTGAAACATTATTGGTTCTTGACGGTTCAACCGGACAAAATGCCTTGCTCCAAGCTAAAGATTTTGATAAGACAACCAAATTAACGGGTCTGGTTTTAACTAAGCTTGATGGTTCATCTAAAGGTGGGGTAGTCTTGGCTATCCGTAATGAGATGAACTTACCGGTTAAATTGGTTGGACTTGGTGAAAAAGCTGAAGATTTGGCTGATTTTGATGCCGCAAATTATGCAATTGGTCTTTTCCATGGCTTAGTCTAGTGATAAAGTTTAAGTGTATATAGTTTTATAAGGAGAATTTTATGAAAGAATATAGTGCATGTACTACTATCTTGGTAGGTAAAAAAGCCTCAATCGATGGTACTACTATGATTGCTCGTAATGATGATACATTCCGTCCAATCACCCCACAAAAGTTTATTATCGAACCAGCTCGTCATGGTGAAAAGAAACACATTAAGTCATGGCTTAACAAGTTTGAAATGGATTTACCAGAAGACGCTCAACGTGTTCCAGCTGTTCCAAACGTTGATTACAAGCATCGCGGTTATTACGACGAAAGTGGTATTAACGAAGAAAACGTTGCTATGTCATGTACTGAATCAACATATGGTAATGAACGTACTTTAGCATTTGATCCACTTGTTAAAGATGGTTTGGATGAAGACTGTATGCAAACTTCAGTTTTGCCATATATTCATTCCGCTAGAGACGGTGTTAGATACTTAGGTAAGTTGATTGCTAAGTATGGTTCACCAGCTGGTAATTCAGTTCTTTTCAGTGATAAAGACGAAATTTGGTACATGGAAATTGTTACTGGTCACCATTGGGTTGCAGAGCGTATCCCAGATGATTGTTATGCAGCTACTGGTAACCGTGTGGCAATTGAACAAGTTGATTTTGATAATCCTGATTACTTCATGTGGAGTGAAGGAATTCAAGAATTTGTTGAAGAACATCATTTGAATCCTGATCATGAGGGCTGGAACTTCCGCCACATTTTTGGTACTTACACTGAACAAGACCGTCACTACAACACTAATCGTCAATGGTACATTCAAAAGTTGTTTAACCCAGAAATTGAACAAGATCCACAAGATGGTGATATTCCATTCATTCGTAAGGCTGCTAAAAAGATCACTAAAGAAGATATTCAATTTGCTTTGGGTTCACACTACCAAGACACTCCATATGATCCATTTGGCAAAGGTACTGAAGAAGAAAAGCACCGCTATCGTCCAATTGGTTTGAACCGTACCCAAAATGCCCACATTTTGCAAATTAGAAGTGATGTGCCAGAAGATCGTGCAGCTATTATGTGGCTATGTATTGGTGGTCCAACCTTTACTCCATTTGTTCCATTCTTTGCTAATATGAATGATACTGATCCTTCATATAACAATACTTCAATGGATTACAACATGAATGATGCATGGTGGTACTACAAGTCATTTGCTGCACTTGTTGAAAGTCATTACCCACAATTTGTTCAACTTGACACTACATACTTAACTGAACTTAACCGTTACTTCAGAGATCGTGTTGAAGAAATTATTAAGGGTGCTGATGGCAAATCAGGTGAAGAATTAACTGATTACTTGACTAAGGAAAACCAAAAGACAGTTGCTCATACTCGTGAGGAAACTGAAAAGCTTTGGGGTCAAATGATGATTGATTCAATTAACATGTCTAAGTTAACCTTCAACATGGATGAGAACCTTTAATTTAAAATTCAAAAAACAGTTCAACATTGTTGAGCTGTTTTTTCTTCGGCTAGTATAATTGAGTTAATGAATTGAAAGAATCTGAAATGATGACAGAAAGTACTATTGGATCATTTTTTACTAGAATTAGCAATGAAGTAGAAAAGCAAATGGATGCTGATTTAAAGAGTTTTAATATCAGTGCAAATGAATTAGAAGTTTTGATTGAATTGGAACACCATAAGCATGGCAAGACATATGACAAATTAGCCAAGGAGCTTCATGTAACTAAGGATAAAGTTGAAGAATTAGTAAAAAGTTTAGTTGCTAAAGATTTAGTTACTGATGATAATGGCACCGTGATTTCTACTGAAGATGGTAAGGAAGTTTGCAAGAAAGTAGAGAAGCACCGCAGAGAAACTGATCAAACCATTACTCAGATGCTTAGCAAAGATGAGACTATAGGTTTAGTTAATGTTTTAAAGAAAATGCTGGAAAAAGAAGAAAATTAGGCAAAAAAAGATCAACTGCTGCAATTTACAACAGTTGATCTTTTTTATTAAAAATTATTTTTCGCCGATTGTAAAATCAAGTTGAACACTTTATAAAAATAAAAGTCCATCTGGACC